>NZ_JBFBDY010000486.1:0-4846 GCF_040683475.1 Kitasatospora sp. NPDC093558
CGGTCTTCGAGGTTCTCGAAGACCGTCAGGCCCGCCCGACACGAGCAAGTGCATTCGGCCATCGCCGGCGAGACGCTGTCGAAGCCGCCCGGGCGTGGCGAAGGGGCCCGGCCGTTCGAGAGGTGAACGGGCGGGCCCCTTGGGTGGGCGGGTCAGCCTACGGAGGAGTAGGCGATGATGCCGCGGCGGAGGCCGTCGACGGCTTTGCGGGCGGTCTTGCGCAGGTCGGCGTCCTCGCCGGCGGCGTCCTGGATCTGGCCGAGGACGTCGATCAGCTGCTTGGTCCAGCGGACGAAGTCGCCGGCCGGCATGTCGGCGTCGCGCAGGACCTGGTCGAGGTTGTGGCCGAGTGCCCAGCGGTAGGCGGCCCAGGCGAAGCCCAGGTCGGGTTCGCGCTGGCCGACGCCCTCGGCGGTGTTGATCCGGTGCTGCTCCTCCAGGGCGTCGAGGTGGCCCCAGATGCGGACCATCTTGCCGAGCGCCTCCTTGGCCGCGCCCTCCGGGACCCGGGGGGCGCCGGCGTCGTCGGCCTGGCGCGACTCGTACACCAGCGCCGAGGCGCAGGCGGCGAGTTCGGCGGCGGCGAGGCCGCTCCACACGCCCTCGCGGATGCACTCGGAGGCGAGCAGGTCGAGCTCGCCGTAGAGGCGGCCGAGCCGCTTGCCGTCGTCGGTGACGGTGTCGCCGCTCAGGTAGCCGAGGTCGGTGAGCAGGCCGCAGACGCGGTCGAAGGTGCGGGCGATGGTGTGGGTGCGCGAGCGCATCCGGCGTTCCAGCAGTTCGGTGTCGCGGTGCAGCCGGTGGTAGCGCTCGGCCCAGCGGGCGTGGTCCTCGCGCTCGTCGCAGCCGTGGCAGGGGTGCTGGCGCAGGACGGTGCGCAGCCGGGTGATCTCGGGGTCGTCCGCGGCGGCGGCGCGGCCGCGGCGGAAGCGCTCGGGCTCCAGGTGGCCGGCCTTGGTGCGCAGCGCGGAGGCGAGGTCGCGCCGGGACTGCGGGCTGCGCGGGTTGAAGGACTTGGGGATGCGCACGCGCTCGATGGCCGCGACCGGGTGCGGGAAGTCGATCATGGCGAGCCGCTTGACCTGCCGTTCGGCGGTGAGCACGACCGGGCGCGGCCCGTCCTGGTAGTCGGGGTGGCGCGGCCCGCCGCGGCCTGAGCGGCTGACCGGCGGCAGGCCCGGGTCGAGGACCAGGGCGAGGCCGGCGAACTTGCCGGTGGGCACGTGGATGACGTCGCCGGGCTTGAGCTGCTCGATGGACTCGACGGCGGCGGCGCGGCGCTGGCTGGTGCCCTCGCGGGCGAGCTCGTTCTCGCGGTCCTTGAGCGCCCGGCGCAGCTCCATGTACTCGTCGAAGTCGCCGAGGTGGCAGGTCATCGACGCGCGGTAGCCGTCCAGGCCCTCCTCGTTGCGCTGCACCTGGCGGGCGATGCCGACGACCGAGCGGTCCGCCTGGAACTGGGCGAAGGACGTCTCCAGCAGCTCGCGCGAGCGGTGCCGGCCGAACTGGGAGACCAGGTTGACGGCCATGTTGTAGGACGGCCGGAACGAGGACTTGAGGGGGTAGGTGCGGGTGCCGGCGAGGCCGGCGAGCGCCTCCGGGTCGAGGCCGCGCTGCCAGAGCACGACCGCGTGGCCCTCGATGTCGATGCCGCGGCGTCCGGCGCGGCCGGTGAGCTGGGTGTACTCGCCGGGGGTGATGTCGGCGTGGGTCTCGCCGTTCCACTTGACGAGCTTCTCCATGACCACCGAGCGGGCGGGCATGTTGATGCCGAGCGCGAGGGTCTCGGTCGCGAACACGGCCTTGCACAGGCCCTTCACGAACAGCTCCTCGACGACCTCCTTGAACCGGGGCAGCATCCCGGCGTGGTGGGCGGCGATGCCGCGCTCCAGCCCGTCCAGCCACTCGAAGTAGCCGAGGACGTGCAGGTCCTCGTCGGGGATGTCGGCGCAGCGCTCCTCGACGATGGCGCGGACCTGGGCCCGCTCGGAGTCCTTGTTGAGCCGCAGCCCGGAGCTGAGGCACTGCTGGACGGCGGCCTCGCAGCCGGCCCGGCTGAAGATGAAGGTGATCGCGGGCAGCAGGCCCTCGGCGTCGAGCCGGTCGATGACGTCGACGCGGCCCGGCGTCCAGACCCGGCCGGGGCGGCCGTTGGGCATGGAGCGGCCCCGGCCGCGGCCGAAGCGGTCCCGCGGGTTGCGGTCGAGTTCGGCGCGGGCGAGCCGGACGAGCTCGGGGTTGACCGCCTTGCCGGGGTTCTTGAGGCTGTTCTTGGGCCGGCCGTCGCGGTCGGGGCTGGCGAACAGGTCGTACATCCGGTTGCCGGCCATCACGTGCTGCCACAGCGGGACGGGCCGGTGCTCGGAGACGATCACCTTGGTGCCGCCGCGGACGGTGTCCAGCCAGTCGCCGAACTCCTCGGCGTTGGAGACGGTCGCGGAGAGCGAGACGAGGGTGACCGACTCGGGGAGGTGGATGATGACCTCCTCCCAGACGGCGCCGCGGAAGCGGTCGGCGAGGTAGTGGACCTCGTCCATGACGACGTAGCCGAGGCCGTCGAGGGTGCTGGAGCCCGCGTAGAGCATGTTGCGCAGCACCTCGGTGGTCATGACCACCACGGGGGCGTCGCCGTTGACGCTGTTGTCGCCGGTGAGCAGGCCGACCTTGGCGGCGCCGTAGCGCTTGACCAGGTCGCCGTACTTCTGGTTGGAGAGCGCCTTGATCGGCGTCGTGTAGAAGCACTTGCGGCCGGAGGCCAGGGCCAGGTGCACGGCGAACTCGCCGATGATCGTCTTTCCGGAGCCGGTCGGGGCGGCGACGAGCACGCCCTCGCCCGCCTCCAGGGCCTGGCAGGCCTGGACCTGGAAGTCGTCCAGCGGGAAGTCGTACAGCTGCTGGAAGCCGTGGAAGGCCGTCGCCTCCTCCGCGGCCCGGCGGCGGCTGGCCGCGTAGGCCTCGGCGGGGCTGAGCTCCCGGTCGTCCTGGGGCTCGGGCTCGGGGGTGTTCATCGCCGTCCGGGTGTGGTTGGTGTGATCTCGCATCTCAGCGAGAGGTTACCCGGGTCTACTGACATCGATAGCACCGTTTTTTTCCAGCGACTGGATCAGTTCTCCTCCAGATCCATAGTTGCAAATGTCTTCAAGTGATCGGATCCGGGCAGCTTCGGACGTCTCCGGTCAATCCCGGTGGAGAGCGGCCCCACCTCCCTACCTTCGACCGCACCGAACACACGCACCGGATGCACATACCGGTCTCATGCACCGGCTCCACGCACCGGACTCACGGGAGGACACCGAGATGGCGAACCTGGAGACGTCCCTCAAGGACGCGATGTCGATCGACGGGGCGATCGGCGTGGCCCTGGTCGACTACGGCAGCGGCATGGCGCTCGGCAGCCTCGGCGACGGCGGCGAGCTGGACCTCAACGTCGCCGCCGCCGGCAACACCGACGTGGTCCGCGCCAAGATGCGGGCGATGGAGATGCTCAACCTGCACGACAACGAGATCGAGGACATCCTGATCAGCCTCACGAACCAGTACCACATGGTCCGGCCGATCACGACGCCCTCCGGCCGCGGTCTGTTCCTCTTCCTCGCGCTCAACCGCAACCGCTCCAACCTCGCGATGGCACGTCACCAGCTCAAGCGGATCGAACTCGCCCTGGAGATCTGAGCGGACCGACACCACGGAAGGGGGGATCTCGTGCCGGTAGCCCTCTACCAGGCCAAGGCCGAGTTCTTCCGGATGCTCGGCCACCCCGTGCGGATCCGGGTCCTCGAACTGCTCCAGGCCGGACCGACGCCCGTGCGCGACCTGCTCGCGGCGCTGGAGGTCGAACCCTCCAGCCTGTCGCAGCAACTCGCCGTGCTGCGCCGGTCCGGCATCGTCAACGCCACCCGGGAGGGCAGCACGGTGGTGTACGCGCTCGCCGGCGGCGACGTCGCCGACCTGCTCCGCTCGGCCCGGCGGATCCTCACCGGGCTGCTCGCCGACCAGAACCGGCTCCTCGCCGAGCTGCGCGCCAGCGCCGACTGACGGTCCCGAAAAGCGGCTCACCCCTTGAGCAGCTCCGCCAGCCCGTCCGCCAGCCGCTCGTACTCCCGCGGCCGGTTGTACAGCTGCGCACACACCCGCAGCACCCCGCCGCCGGCCCACGGGCGGACGGCGATCCGGGTGGCGAAGCGCTCCCGCACCGCCGCCATCACGGCCCGCGCCGCCGGCTCGGTCTCGGCCCACCCGGCGGGCAGCCGGACGGTGCGCATCCACGCCCACGGCGGCGCGGGCAGCGGCGCGAGACCGGCCCGCTCGGCGAGCGCCCGCTGGCCGTACGCGGCGAGCCGGGCGTTGTGCGCGGCGACGCGCCCGGTGCCGAGTTCGCGCAGCAGGTCGAACCCGGCCGGGGCGGCCAGCCAGGGCGTGTAGTCGCAGGTGCCGCGCCACTCGACGTTGGCCGGGAAGCCCCGGTCGTGCTCCCAGGAGAGGGCGAGCGGGCGCACCCGGTCCGTCCACTCCGGGCGGACGGACAGGACGGCGGTGGCGCGCGGGGCGAAGGCCCACTTGTGCAGGTTGCCGCACCAGAAGTCGGCCTGTCCGTCGACCGGGGCGGGCAGCATGCCCGGCGCGTGGGCGCCGTCGACGACGGTGGTCACGCCGCGCCGGCGCAGTTCGGCGAGCAGTTCGGTGCCGGCGACGACGCGGGCGCTGGGCGAGGTGATCCGGTCCAGGACGGCGAGCCGGGTGCGCCCGTCGACGGCCGCGAGCACCACCTCCCGGACGGCGTGCTCGTCCGGGGCGTCGAGGGGCAGCACCACGGTGACGAGCTCGGCGCCGGTCTCGGCGGCCCGGC
>NZ_JBFBDY010000487.1:0-1017 GCF_040683475.1 Kitasatospora sp. NPDC093558
CGTCAACGCGGTGGCGGCCGGCGCCGGCTGGAGCGTCCTGCCCAGCTACCTGTGCCGGGCCGAGCTCGCCTCGGGTGCGCTGCGCCTGCTGCACCGGCCGGAGGATCCGCCGATTAACACCGCCTACCTGGTGCAGCGCCCGGCCGCGTCCGGTAATCCGCACGTCGCCGTGGTCCGGGAGCGGATCCTCGCCGCGGCGCGCGCCTGCTGAGCCCCCTTCGCCAGGGTTCCGTCAAGATCGGCGGCCGGTTCACAAAAGCCAGTTCACAAAAGGGGACTATTCTTCAGGTGGTTCGTAGCGGCACCGATCGGGAGGGAGGCGAGAGCAATGGACTCCAGTAGTAGTCCGGGCCCCAGTCGGCCCCGTCCCCCGCTTTCCGCACCCCGCCCCGGCGCGCGCTGACGCCAGTCGGTCCACTCGCGCGCGCCCTCGCCCCGGCCCCCGGCCGTCGGAGGTTCGCCATGACCCGCCTGTTCTTCCCGCAGTTCTCCCAGCAGTCCCTCCACGCCCGCGGCACCGGTCTGCTGCGCGGCCTGCGCCGCCCCGCGCCGCACCTGCCGCCGCTCGCCGCGCTGCCCGCCGACGCCCCCATCGTCCGCGGCAGGCTGCGGCTGACCCTCCAGGACGGCACCCCGCGCCTGTACCTGCTCGACCACCGCGACTTCGCCGCCACCACGTCCCCCGACGTGGCGTACGACGCCCGCGTGCAGACGGCGTACGTGTTCGCGCTCCAGGGCCACGGCCCCGACTGCCTCGCACGGCACCTCGGCCTCCCGCTCGCCGCCGCCGAGGCCATCACCGCGCACGCCGCCCGAGCCGTCCCCCAGGCCTGAAGCCCGGGCTTCAGACCGCCAGGTCCCGCCGCTCCAGCAGCCGGAACGCGGCGAGCAGCCCGAGCGCGGCGACGCCCACCCGCACGCCCAACGACGCCCACGGCACGCCCCCGTGGGCCCGGACGTCGCCGGGCGCGACCTAGGGGAACGGGCTCAGGAAGCGCAGCGGCGCGGCCGGGGACC
>NZ_JBFBDY010000487.1:1027-4823 GCF_040683475.1 Kitasatospora sp. NPDC093558
CGCGCCGAGGGCCACCGCCGCGCCGATCACGTACGCGCGGCGGCGGCTGAACGCCGAGACGGCGAGCACCGGCCCGGTCAGGCTGAACGCGAGGGCGCAGCCCATGAGTCCGGCGGCGAACACCCCGCCCTCGGGCACGGCCGCGCGCAGCGTGGGCGAGAACGCGACCCCGAGCGCGATGGTCAGCGTCGCCACCGCGTTGAGCAGCACCGACGCCGCCACGAGGGCGCCGGTCCGCTCGGCGAGCAGGCGGCGGCGCGAGAGCGGGCGGGTCATCAGGAGCTCGATGGTGCCGGATTCGACGTCGGCCGCGACGGCGGCGGCGCCGAGCGAGCCGATGACGGTCAGGTGCAGCGCGATCCAGAAGGGGTGGGTGAGGCCGGCGCCGAGCAGCCCGGGGTAACTGGCGATGGAGACGTCGCCGTTGGAGCCGCTGAAGGCCTTGAACGCGCCGGGCGGTGTGCGGCGGGCGCCGAAGAGGTCCCCGTGCGGGACGGTGCTGGTGATCACGGTGATCAGCGTCTCGAAGACGACCATGCCGAGCAGCAGCCCGAACAGCATCCGGCGCCGCCGGTGCAGGGCGAGCCAGACCAGCGGGAGGCGGCGGTTGACGGTGCGCGCGATCACGGCTGCTCCCCCGGCTCTTCCGAGTTGCGGTAGAGGTCGAGGAAGGCCTCGTCCAGTCCCGCCTCCTCGACGGTGAGGTCCGCCACCGGCAGGGCGGCGAGCAACTCCCGTACCGTCGCGATGAGTTCGTCCGGTGGCACCACCAGCTCCACGCGTTGCCCCTCCCACTGCGGCGACCACCGGTCGGCGGCGCCGAGCGGCCGGGCGCCCCGCCTGTCGGCGAGGACGAGCCGCACCCGCCGCGCCCGCGCCTGGCGCAGCTCGGCGACCGAGCGGACGGTGACCAGCCGCCCCCGCCGGACGATCGCCACCCGCTCGCACGTGCGCTGCACCTCGGGCAGGACGTGGCTGGAGAGCAGGACGGTGCGCCCGGCGGCGGTCTCCTCGGCGAGCAGTTCGAAGAAGGTCTCCTGGACGAGCGGGTCGAGGCCCTCGGTCGGTTCGTCCAGCACGACGACCCCGGGCCGGTGCTGGAGCGCCTGGACGAGCCCGAGCTTCTGCTTCATCCCGCGCGAGTACTCCCCCACGGCCCGTCCGAGGTCGGCGGGGGTGAGGCCGAGCCGGTCGCAGAGCTCCCGCCGGCGCGGGACGGGGGCGCCCTGGAGGGCGGCGAGGAGGTCGAGCGTCTGCTGCCCGGTGAGTTCGGGGTAGAGCCGCAGTTCGCCGGGCAGGTAGCCGATCGACGGCGCGAGGCGGCGGTGGTCGGCCACCGGGTCGAGCCCGAGCACCCGCACCCGGCCACCGGTGGGCTGGAGCAGGCCGACCAGGCAGCGCAGCGTGGTCGTCTTGCCCGCGCCGTTCGGCCCGAGCAGGCCGAAGACCTCCCCGGCGGCGACCTCGACGTCCAGCCGGTCGATGCCGACGGTGGCGCCGTACCGCTTGGTCAGCTCGCGCAGTTCGATCATCGGTGTGCCGGGCATCGCCCACCTCCCGTCCGGTCGGGCCCTCGGACATCGGAGCGTTCCCCGCGAACGGTGTCGCGCAACACCGCCGGGCTGTCGCGTAACACCGCCGGGCCGCAGCGGCGCTCACCCCTTGCAGACGCCCAGTGGCACCAGCCGGGCCACCGGCCGCGCCAGCCCGGCGCCCTCGGTGACGGCGACCACCGCGTCCACGTCCTTGTACGCGTCCGGCGTCTCCTCCGCGAGCGCCCGGTACGAGGCGGGCCGGACGGCGATGCCGCGCGCCTCCAGTTCGTGGTGCAGCGTCTCGCCGCGCACCATCCGCAGCGCCTGGTGCCGGCTCCACACCCGCCCGGCGCCGTGGCAGGCCGAGTGGAACGCGTCGTTGCCGGGCAGCCCGACCATGACGTACGACGCGGTGCCCATCGTGCCGGGGACGAGCACCGGCTGCCCGGCCTCGACGAGGTCGGCGGGCAGGCTCGGGTCGCCGGGCGGGAGGGCGCGGGTGGCGCCCTTGCGGTGGACGCACAGGTGCCGGGCGACGCCGTCCACCTCGTGCGTCTCCAGCTTGGCGAGGTTGTGCGAGACGTCGTAGACGAGTGCGAGGCCGGACCCGAGGGCCGTCGCGAAGGCGCGGCGGGCCGCCTCGGAGAGCAGCTGCCGGTTCGCCCGGCCGTAGTTGGCGGCGGCGATCATCGCGCCCAGGTACGCCCGGCCGCGCGGCGAGTCCACCGGGGTGCAGGCGAGCTGGCGGTCCGGGACGTCGATCCGGTAGCGGTGCAGCTCGCGGTCCATGGCGCGGACATGGTCGGTGCAGACCTGGTGGCCGAGGCCGCGCGACCCGCAGTGGATCATGACGCAGACCTGCCCCGGCCGCAGCCCGAAGGCCGCCGCCGTCGCCTCGTCCCGCACCTCGTCCACCGCCTGCACCTCCAGGAAGTGGTTCGCCGAGCCGAGGCTGCCGACCTGCTGCAGCCCGCGCTCGACGGCCCGCGTGCTCACCTCGCCCGGCGCCGCGCCGTCCAGCACCCCGCGGTCCTCGCAGCGCTCCAGGTCGCGCGGCACGCCGTGGCCGTGCTCGACGGCGTAGCGGGCGCCGCCGACGAGCAGTTCGTCCAGCTCCCGCGGCCCGTCCAGCTGCCACAGGCCGCCGCGCCCGAGGCCGCGCGGGACGGTCCGGTCGAGCAGGTCCATCAGCCGGCGCAGCCGCTCGGTGCCGAGCTCGTCCCGGCCGACGCCCGACGCCAGCAGCCGGACGCCGCACGAGATGTCGAAGCCCACCCCGC
The DNA here is from genome assembly GCF_040683475.1 of Kitasatospora sp. NPDC093558. Classification (NCBI taxonomy): domain Bacteria; kingdom Bacillati; phylum Actinomycetota; class Actinomycetes; order Kitasatosporales; family Streptomycetaceae; genus Kitasatospora; species Kitasatospora sp. NPDC093558. The sequence continues at coordinate 3,843 of NZ_JBFBDY010000487.1, forward strand.
CCGGGGAGACGACGCCGCCCTGGTCGACGTCGGTCGCCGCCACGCCGCCGATCGGGAAGCCGTAGCCCCAGTGCACGTCGGGCATCGCGAAGGAGGCGCGGACGATCCCGGGCAGCGTCGCCACGTTCGCGACCTGTTCGAGGGCCTTGTCCCCGGAGGCCTGCGGCAGCAGCTCGCGGCTCGCGAAGACGACGCCGGGCACGCGCATCGGCGGGGTCGGGTCGATCCGCCAGCGGTGGCGGGCCTCCTCGGTGAGTGCGATCTCCACGGCCGGTACCTCTCAGACGTCGACGGTGACCCGGCCGGCCCAGCCGCCGAGGCCGGGCCGCAGGTCCAGGCCGTGCAGCGAGACGGCCTTCGGCACGGCGCCGACCAGGGTGGCGGTGGCGGTGTCGGCCATCCGGAAGCGCACCTCCAGGGTCCGTCCGCCGTCCGCGTCGTCGATCTCGCCGAGGGCGAGGTCGGCCGGGAGTTCGCCGTGGGCGTCCATCCGGTAGATGACCTCCTCCAGGACGCCGACGAGGAGGTCGGCTTCACTCGCCGCGACGACGGTGCAGGCGCGCTCGCCGACCGGGCGGGCGGCGGTGAGGTCCGCGAAGCTGCCGACGACGGCGCGGACCAGCTCGCCGATGCAGCCCTCGGCCGTCGGCGCCCACGCCTCCACCTGGAGGTCCGCCGTGTGCGGCACGGTCCGGTGGCCGCTTCCGGCTCTCTCCACGAGCTGCCACCTCCTCTCGCCGTCCCCTCCCAGCGTCGGCCTCATGGCGGGCGGTGGCAAGAGCGGGCCGTGGCGAGAGCGGGCGCCGGCACGGGCGGGCGGTGGCACGAGCAAGCGGTGCCACGAGCAGGCGGTGGCAAGAGCGGGCCGTGGCGAGAGCGGCCGGGCCGGTCACTGCCCGTGCACGCCCACCGCCGCCAGGTACGCCGCCGTCAGCTCCGGCGTCGCCAGCCACTCCGCGTGGTCGCTCGGCTCCGGGTACG
>NZ_JBFBDY010000488.1:0-4821 GCF_040683475.1 Kitasatospora sp. NPDC093558
GGGGGGGGTGCGGCGGGGGGGGCGGGCGCCTCCGGGTCGGGCTCGGTGTCGGGGGGCGGGATGGGCTGCGGCCCGGCCGCGTCGGCGGGGGCCGGCGCGGCGGCGATGGCGGCGACCGGTGCGGCGCCGTGGTGGTCGGCGGCCGGCAGCGCGTCCGGGACCGCGACGTCGTGCGGGTCGGCCGCCATCGCGGCGCGCCGGCGCCGTTCGATCACGGCGGCCGCGCTCGCCACCACGGCCATGCCCTTGGCCACGGCCTTGAAGGCCTTCCCGCCCCGCGCCATCCTCGCTACCACCGCTCCAGTGCCGGTCCGCCGTCGCCCGGCGGTACGCCGTGCGTCGCGCCACGGCCGTCAGGGATGACGCTACCCGCCCGGAGCCGAACGAGTCCGGCCGCCCGGCGGGTTCGGCCCGGCCGGACCCAGCTGGAGCGCTCGGGCCGGGTCGGCGAAAGCCGGCAAAAGGGGACGTAACGCAAGGTTTCGGATGCGCGACGCTGGGGAGGAGTCGGAGCGAGACCCCGAAGCCGGAGCGGCCCCCAGCCATCCGCCGGCGGACCGGCCGGTGCGGGAAGCACACCAGGACCCCTTCCCGTACCCCGCGTCCGCACCCAGGACCGCACCGCCCGCGAGCGCCTTGGTCAGCGTGGCCCGGGCGGCGCGGCCCGCCCGCCCCGGCGGGGTCCCCCGAACAGGTGGGGCACACGAACAGCCGCAGCCCCCGAACAGGTGGGGTCCCGGACAGGTGGGGTCGCGAAACGACACGGCCCCCGGGCGCTCAGCGGGTGAGCGGCCGGGGGCCGTGGCCGTGCGTGGAGTCCACCGCCGCGGCGGTGACTCGCGGTACTTCTCGTACCGGTACTCCTAGTACCAGCTGTGGGCCTGCCAGAACGACCAGGCGCCGCAGGGGCTGCCGTAGCGGTCGTTCATGTAGCCGAGGCCCCACTTGATCTGGGTTGCCGGGTTGGTGCGCCAGTCGGCGCCGGCCGAGGCCATCTTGGAGCCGGGCAGCGACTGGACCAGGCCGTAGGCGCCGGAGCTCCGGTTGGTCGCGGTGTAGTCCCAGCCGCTCTCGCGCTTCACGATCTGGCTGAAGCACTGGAACTGGGTGTCGTTGCCGACGATCTGCCGCGCGATGTCCTGCACCGAGCCCGGGCTGACCGAGACGGCCGGCGCGGACGGGGCGCTGTTGTCGGTGGCGGCCAGGGCCGAGCGGGCCTTGGCACGGTTGGCGGCGGCCTCGTCGGCCTTCCGCTTGTCGTCGGCGGCCTTCGCGGCGTCGGCCTTGGCCTGCGCGTCGGCCTTCGCCTGCGCGTCGGCGGCGGCCTTCTGGCGCGCGGCCTCCTCGGCGGCCTTCTGCTCCGCGGCGGCCTTGGCGGCGGCCTCGGCAGAGGCCTGCTGGGCGGACGCCTGCTGGCCGATGTTGTCGCTGACGACCTGCGCCTGGGAGCCGGAGGGGACTTCGGCGAGCAAGGTCGCACCGGCGACGTCGACCGTCTGCGTGGCCTTGCCCTCGCTGCCCGAGGCCACACCCACGACGGCACCGACGGCGGTGACGGCGGTGGCGGAGGCCACAGCAACTCCCCGGACCGAGATCCGAGTCACATGGTTTCCTTCCAGCATCGCCCACGCGTGACCGTGCGGACGCAACGTGCCCCTTGGCACGGACCTCCGCAGGTGCTCTGGTCACGGGAGGTGCTGGCCCGGCGTCCGGCCGAGGTGAGGCGACCGGGCGTTGGAATCGGGCGGCGTACGGCTCATCGGTGTTCAATTGTGCGCCCGCCAACCGGAGTTGGCGGAACTTCCGGGCCGGGCTCCGGTCGCCCGGAGGCCCTGCCGCGCCGTACGCGGGGCCTGACAGAACCCTCACCATGCCGCACCGGGCACGTTCGACGCAATTCCCGCCTGCGTGGCGCATGTCACATTCACCGCACGGGAGTTCTCCGGACAGACAGGTACTCGATGTGATGAAACGGACGGGGCCCGCTCCGTCAGGAGCGGGCCCCACGTGCAGAGTTGACCGGATTGTTCGACTTTGTCACGGTCAGGTGTGGATCACGGGTTGATGTCCTCCAGCATCTCCGTGACCAGAGCCGCGATCGGCGACCGCTCCGAGCGTGTGAGGGTGATGTGCGCGAACAGCGGATGCCCCTTCAGCTTCTCCACCACCGCCACCACACCGTCGTACCGGCCCACCCGGAGGTTGTCCCGCTGCGCCACGTCGTGGGTGAGCACCACCCGCGAGCCCTGGCCGATCCGGGACAGCACCGTCAGCAGGACGTTCCGCTCCAGCGACTGCGCCTCGTCCACGATCACGAAGGCGTCGTGCAGCGAGCGCCCGCGGATGTGGGTGAGCGGCAGGACCTCCAGCATCCCCCGCGCGATGACCTCCTCGATCACGTCCGGAGTGGTGACGGCCGAGAGGGTGTCGAAGACCGCCTGCGCCCAGGGGCTCATCTTCTCCGTCTCGGACCCCGGCAGGTAGCCGAGCTCCTGCCCGCCGACCGCGTACAGCGGCCGGAAGACCATCACCTTGCGATGCTGCCTCCGCTCCAGCACCGCCTCCAGCCCCGCGCAGAGCGCCAGCGCGGACTTGCCCGTACCGGCCCGGCCGCCCATCGAGACGATGCCGACGTCCGGGTCGAGCAGCAGGTCCAGCGCCACCCGCTGCTCGGCGCTGCGCCCGCGCAGGCCGAACGCCTCCCGCTCGCCGCGCACCAGCTTGACCCGGCCGTCGCCGGTCACCCGGCCGAGCGCCCGGCCCCGCTCCGAGGTGAGCACCAGCCCGGTGTGGACGGGCAGTTCGGCGGCCCCCTCGATGTCCACCGCGGCGTCGTGGCCGGCCGCGAACAGCGCGTCCACGTCATCGGCCCCGACGTGCAGCTCGGACATGCCCGTCCACCCCGAGGTGATCGCGAGCTCGGCCCGGTACTCCTCGGCGAGCAGGCCCACCGAGCTGGCCTTGATCCGCAGCGGCAGGTCCTTGGACACGACGGTGACGTCGTAGCCCTCGGCCTGCAGGTTGCGGGCGACCGCGAGGATCCGGGTATCCGCCTCGCCGCCCCCGGCGCGGTAGCCGACCGGGAGTATCGACAGGTCGGAGTGGTTGAGCTCGACCCGGATCGTCCCGCCGAGCTCGCCGACCGGGATCGGCTCGTCGAGCCGGCCGAAGCGGATGCGGTAGTCGTCGAGGAGCCGCAGCGCCTGGCGGGCGAAGTAGCCCAGCTCGGGGTGGTGCCGCTTGTCCTCCAGCTCGGTGACGACGACCACCGGGAGGACGACCTCGTGCTCCTCGAAGCGGGTCATGGCGAGAGGGTCCGCCAGGAGCACGCTGGTGTCGAGAACGTACGTGCGCCGGTCTGGTGTCCGGCGGCTCTTGGAACTGACCACTAGGCCTCCAGAGCGGATGACCCTGCGTCATCCGCGGCAAGCCGGCCCCGCTGCCCCGATGGCCCCGGGACCGGACTGATCGGAGTATTCCCAGGCGAGGGGCGGTGCATTCGCGTCCCCGGCGAACTGACGGATCATTGCCGGTGAACGTTTGGCCTCGCGTGGCGGCCGGGTAGGCCACCCCTACGGGGGGTCAGTCGGGGGCGCCGGGGCTAGAGTCCCAGGCGCCGGTTCCGCTGCTCGAACGCGCGCAGCGCCCGCAGGAAGTCGACCTTCCGGAAGGCCGGCCAGTACGCCTCGCAGAAGTAGAACTCGCTGTGCGCGCTCTGCCAGAGCAGGAATCCGGACAGCCGCTGCTCGCCCGAGGTGCGGATGATCAGGTCGGGGTCGGGCTGGTTGCGGGTGTAGAGGTGCTCGGCGATGTGCTCGGGGTCGAGGATCCCGGCCAGTTCCTCGATCGAGGTGCCGCGCTCGGCGTGCTCCTGGAGCAGCGAACGGACGGCGTCGGCGATCTCGTGCCGGCCGCCGTAGCCGACGGCGACGTTGACGGTGATGCCCTCGATCCCGGCGGTCTCCTCCGCGGCGCGCTTGAGCACGTCGGCGGTGTGCTGCGGGAGCAGGTCCAGCGCGCCGACCGGGTGCACCTTCCACCGGCGGGCGGCGGCGAGGCCGGTGACGGCGTCCTCGATGATCCCGAGCAGCGGGACGAGCTCGTCGGCGGGCCGGTCGAGGTTGTCGGTGGAGAGCATCCAGAGGGTGACGACCTTGACGTGGGTCTCGTCGCACCAGCCGAGGAACTCGCTGATCTTGTCGGCGCCGCGCTGGTGGCCGTACGCGGTGGAGCCGCCGGCGGCCTTGGCCCAGCGGCGGTTGCCGTCCAGGATCACGCCGATGTGGTTGGGGGTGCGGGCGAGGTGGACCTCGACCCGGCGGCCGTAGAGCCCGTACGCACCGTGCAGCAGGGTGCGCAGCCCCGGCGTGCGTTCCACGACATCGCGCAGACCCATGTTTTCGGCCCCTCCGTACTCATTTCGGCGGGTGCGTCACCACCCCGGCGCAGCCTACTCCGGCGCACAGGCGACCGGTAAAGCCGCAGGTAGCGGTCTGGTCACGGTCCTGTACGGAGTCTGTCGCGGCGCGCGTGTCGCGGGTCGCGGGCGGCGTCGGGGAAGACGGCTACGGAACGGTCTCCGGTTCCTTAAGGGATCCGTAAGCCGACGTTCCGGTGCTTGACGGCCGCCAATGGTCTAGTCCAGCTTGTGATCCGGGACGGAACGGCATCGACGCGACGGTCCCGGCCCTCCCCCTCCAGCATGACTGCGGACCTCCCCTCCCCCACACGCGGCCGCCGCGACCCCCACCGCGGCGGCCCCTCCGACCCCCCGAGCCACACCCCCAGGCCCCGACCCCCTAACAACCCCCCCACCCCCCC
>NZ_JBFBDY010000489.1:0-2573 GCF_040683475.1 Kitasatospora sp. NPDC093558
ACGACGTCCCAGACGCCGTCGGCGGCCTCGGCAGCCTCGGCGACCTCGGGTGCACCGGACTGCGCGGCCGACGGACCGTCGGAAGGCCGGACGAGTCTCTCGGGCGCCACGGGCACTTCGCGCGCCGCAGGCGTCTCGGACGCCTCGGAGGCCGTCGGCAGTTCGGACGCCTCGGCGTCGAGCGGGCTGCGGGAATCGGAGCTTCCGGAGTCAGTCACGACCAGCAATCCTATGCGTCCGCGACGGTCCCTGCCGAGCCGCACCACACCGCCGCGCCCGCCCGCGCGTCACGCTCCGCTTATGATCGGCGGTACCCCAACCGCCCGTACCCGCCCGGACCAACCCCTCGGGCGGCCCCGCCCCCGGAGCAGCCCCGATGTCACAGCCCCTGGCCGACGCCGTCCGGTCCCTGATGGACCGCGCCCGCACCGACCTCGCCGAGCTGGTCGCCTTCCCGTCGGTCGCCGACCCGCGCCAGTTCCCCGTCGAGGAATGCGAGAAGGCCGCGCGCTGGACCGCCGAGGCGTTCGCCGCCGAGGGCCTGACCAACGTGCAGCTGCTCGACACCCCGGACGGCACCCAGTCCGTCTACGCCGAGCTCCACGGCCCCGTGGGCGCGCCGACCGTCCTGCTGTACTCGCACTACGACGTGCAGCCCCCGCTCGACGAGGACGCCTGGCTGAGCCCCGCCTTCGAACTGACCGAGCGTGACGGGCGCTGGTACGGCCGCGGCGCGGCCGACTGCAAGGGCAACATCCTGATGCACCTGACCGCCCTGCGCGCCCTGCGCCAGGTGCACGGGGACGCCTATCCGGTCGGCCTGAAGATCATCGTCGAGGGCTCGGAGGAGCAGGGCACCGGCGGTCTCCAGCGGTACGCCGAGGCGCACCCCGAGCTGCTCGCCGCCGACGTCATCGTCATCGGCGACACCGGCAACTTCGCCCCCGGCCTGCCCACCGTCACGGCGTCGCTGCGCGGCATGACGATCGTCGAGCTCTCCCTCACCACCCTCGCCGGCAACCTGCACTCCGGCGCCTTCGGCGGCGCCGCCCCGGACGCGCTGCAGTCGCTCGTCAAGGTGCTCGCCTCGCTGCACGACGAGAACGGCGACGTCGCCGTGGCCGGGCTGACCACCGACCAGACGTGGGACGGCGTGCAGTACCCGGAGGAGCAGTTCCGCGCCGACGCCAAGGTGCTGGACGGCGTCGCCCTCACCGGCACCGGCACCGTCGCCGACCGGCTCTGGGCCCGCCCGTCCGTCACCGTCCTCGGCATCGACGCCCCGCCGGTGATCGGCGCGACCTCGTCCGTGCAGGCCGCCGCGAAGGCCCTGGTGAGCCTGCGTGTGCCGCCGGGCACAGACTCGGCCGCCGCCCAGGACCTGCTGGTCGCCCACCTGGAGGCGCACGTGCCGCTCGGCGCGCGCCTGACGGTCGAGCGCCACGGCAACGGCGCCGCGTTCAACGCCGACACCACCGGCCCGGCCTACGAGGCGATGGGCAAGGCCATGGCCGAGGCCTTCGGCACCCCGATGGTCGTCTCCGGCGAGGGCGGCTCGATCCCGCTCTGCGACACGCTGCGCACGCTGTACCCGCAGGCCGAGATCGTGCTGATCGGCGTGGAGGAGCCGACCACCCAGATCCACGCGGTCAACGAGAGCGTGGACCCGAAGGAGCTGGAGCTGATGGCCCTCAGCGAGGCCCTGTTCCTGCGCCACTACGCCGAACTGCGCTCCGCCTGACGGACGTTGTGCCCGCCCCCGCGGCGGGCACGCGCCCGGACGACGCGGCTTGCGGCGACTTCGCCGCCCGGCCGGCGGCTGCCCCCGGCCGCCGGCCCCTGGCCGCCACCACGGCCGCGACGGCCGCCGCGTAACCGGCCGCGCCCACCGCGAGCCCGGCCCCGGCGCCGAAACAGAACTCCGGGATCAGCCCCCGCCGCAGCGGGCTGATCCGGTGCGCCACCCCGGCCGCCGTCGCCAGGCCCAGCGCCACAACGGCGGCCCCGCGGCCGGCCGGCGAGAGCACGACGGCGGGCCGCACCGGCTCGACGGCCCGCACCGCGCGTACCGCCCAGCCGCCGATCGCGGCCAGTGCGAGCGCCGAACTCCCGTACTGCAGCGCGGAGTACAGCGGCACCCCGGCCGCCTCCCGGTCCAGCACCGGCAGCAGCCGCACCCCCAGCCGCCCCTCGTGGGTGAAGGCGTCCCACCCGACGTGCGTGGCCGCGCCGACCGCCGCCGACACCGCGAACCAGCCCGCCCGCGCAGCCGTCTGCGAGCCGTCCAGGCGGAGCGACGCCGCCACCACGCCACCGCGCGGGACCGTCAACGCCTCCGCCGCGCCCGCCCATCGCTCGGGCAGCAGCGCCACCAGCGGACCCCGCAGCAGCCCGTGCCAGCCCGCCACCAGCGCGCCCGCGATCGCCACGTCCAGCGTCGGCACCGCCCACCACCGGTGCGTCAACCCGCCGTGCCCGTACACCCCGGGCAGCAGGGACTCGGCGAAGAACGGCACGTCGGGCGCCATCGACCCGGCGACCAGCGCCGACGCCACGAGCGGCCCGCGCTCCCC
>NZ_JBFBDY010000489.1:2583-4819 GCF_040683475.1 Kitasatospora sp. NPDC093558
CGGCGCGCAGCAGGGGCAGGACGGCGGCGGGGTGGCTGAGCGTGAACGGCATGCGCCCATCCTGCCCGCTCCCACCCCGGCCCGCCGACCGCCCACGCCCTACCGCTTCCGGGCCCGCACCGACACCGCCTACCCCGCCTACGCCGCGTCCGCCGTGCTGGCCAGCCCCACGGCGGCCCGCCGTCCCGCCTCCAGGTACCGCAGCTCCCCGCTGCGCCGGGCGTCCAGGGTGGCGGCCAGCCGCCGGTACCGGCTCGGCGGCAGCAGGTCGGCGGCCTCGTCCAGCGTGACGAAGCGGCAGCCCCGCAGCTCCTCCCGCTGGAGCAGCAGCCCCTGACGGGCGGTGGCGTCCAGCAACCCGCCGTCGTACATGAGCCGCAGGCCGCCGCGGCGCGGGCCGGTGCGCGGCTCCCAGTCGACGGCGAGCAGCCGCAGGACGGCCGGGTCGAGCCGCAGGCCCAGCTCTTCGGCGGTCTCGCGCAGGGCGGCGTCGGTGGGGGCCTCGCCGCGCTCGACGACGCCGCCCGGGAAGTCCCAGTCGGGCTTGTAGACGGGATCGACGAGGAGCACGCGGTCCTGCTCGTCGAAGAACAGGACCGCGGAGGCGACGGTGTCCTCGGTCGGGTCGGGCGTCTGGACGATCGGGCAGCGGGCGACGCCGTCGCGGACGAGTTCGGCGATCCGCTCGGCGGTCTCGCGCGGCGTGAGCCGGCCCGTGTCGAGCGCGCGGGCGTCGCGCAGCAGCCACCGCCGGGCGGCACGGTAGCGCGGCAGGTGCTCCAGGCACCACCGGCGGACCCGGTCGCTGGCCTCGGGGTCCCCCGGGCATTCGTCGCGCTGCGCAATGCGCTCACGCAGGATCGTTTCTTCGGGATCCAGGACGACGTGGTGCACCGCGATGCCGTGCGAGGCGAGGTCGCCGAAGATCTCGTCCCGGTAGTCCTCTCTGAGCAGGGTCATCGGGACCACCAGGGGGCCCGGCACCTCGCCGAGCAGTGCGGCCGCCACCTCGGGGACGAGCCGGCGCCAGGCCGGCAGGTCCTGGAAGTCGGACACCGTCGCCAGCCGGTCCGCCGGGAGCATCCCCCGCAGCCCGGCCCCCACCAGCTCGGGATCGAACAGCGTGCTCCCGGGAAGCAGTTCCACCAACTCGCGGCAGGCGCTGGTCTTGCCCACCCCGAACGTGCCATTGACCCAGACGATCACAACGTCCCCTGCCCCTCGACTTCCCCCGATGCCGTACGCACCGGGCGGCGCCCCCGTTGTCGAACCAGCGCCACCCGTGGTGGTACCCCCGCCGCGCGGCTCCCCATACCTTCCCGCGCCCTCCACTGCGCCGCCCCGGCCCGCCCCGTGACAGCGGCATGTGCCCAGGCCAGGAGCCCGGGCGGCGGACGGCGCCGACCGTTCGCGCAGGCCTCCGCCCGCGCTTCGCACCCCTACGGCCCACCCCCGGTGCACTCCATCGAGCCCGCTCGTGCGCCCCCACAACGGCGCTCACAGAACGGCACACGCCCCACGCGCACCACCCCCGCGCACGACCGTACGCCCTCCGCGTCACCGCCCGCCCACCGGATCCCCGTTGGGCCCCCACGCCGCCCCCGTCATGCGGCTTGCGTCGAACCGCCAGAACCCGTACAGAGGAACGATGAAGCTGCGCCCCGCCGGCCGGGTCATCGTCATCGGGTCGGTCAACATCGACCGCATCCTCCGCTGCCCCGTGCTCCCCGCCCCCGGCGAGACCGTACTGGCCGCCGACGCCAGCCGGGGATTCGGCGGCAAGGGCGCGAACCAGGCCGTGGCGGCGGCCCGGATGGACGTGACGACCCATCTGGTCGCGAAGGTCGGGGCGGACGACGACGGACGGGCGGCGCTCGCCGACCTCCGGAGCTCCGGCGTCGAGACCGCCTCGCTGCTCACCGACCCCACCGCGCCCACCGGGCAGGCGATCGTCATGGTGGATCCGGCCGGCGAGAACAGCATCGTCGTCGTCCCGGGCGCCAACGCCCGCCTGACGGCCGCCGACGTCACGGCCGCGCTCGCCGCCGTCCGGCTCCTCCCCCGGGACGTGGTTCTGACCAGCGGTGAGGTGCCGGAAGAGTGCGTGCGCGCGACGGCCGCCGCGCTGCCGGCCGAGGGCACCCGCTGGGTGCACAACGCCGCCCCCGCCGGCGCGCTCCCCGACCCGGGCCCGACCGGCCGTCGTCCCCTGGGCGGCGTGAACGCCGTCGAGGCC
>NZ_JBFBDY010000490.1:0-4802 GCF_040683475.1 Kitasatospora sp. NPDC093558
CTCTGGCGGACCTGCGCGGCGGCGACGCCTACTACATCGACAGCGCCGCCCGCTGCTCAATCGGCTTCCCGGTCACCTCGAACGGCCAGCCCGGGTTCGTCAGCGCCGGCCACTGCGGCCAGGCCGGCTCCAGCGCCACCACCCGCGACGGCTCCTCCATCGGCACCTTCCAGGGCTCGACGTTCCCCGGCAACGACTACTCGTGGGTCCTGGCCGATTCGAGCTGGACGGCCCAGCCGCTGGTCAACAACTACGCCGGCGGCACGGTGACGGTCTCCGGGTCCTCGGTCGCCCCCATCGGCTCCTCGGTCTGCCGGTCGGGTTCCACCACGGGCTGGCACTGCGGCACCGTGCGGCAGTACAACGCCACCGTCAACTACTCCGAGGGCTCCGTCTCCGGCCTCACCCGCACCACCGTGTGCGCCGAGCCCGGCGACTCCGGCGGCTCGTTCATCTCCGGCAGCCAGGCGCAGGGCGTCACCTCCGGCGGCTCCGGCAACTGCACCTCCGGCGGCACCACCTACTTCCAGCCCGTCAACCCGATCCTCGACGCCTACGGTCTGACCCTGGCCACCAGCTGACCCCCCTCCCCCGAGCGGGTGCCCGCTTCCCGTCCGCCGGCGGGAGGCGGGCACTCTTTTTGCAGGCCAGGACGACACCAAACGTTCACTCAAGATTTACCTCCCGGTCGCCCGTGCAACTCTCGCGCCAGTGGTGGACGTTCACGCGGACCGACCGACGCAGAACCGCGATCCAACGGTGATCCGGCGCCCCTTGACGTCACGGTTGTTAGCGTTAACACTTCATTTCACGCCAGGCCGGAGCCCCTGCGGACCCACTCCCTCGACACGAGGACCGCTCCCGGCCGGCACCCGCTCGACCGCTCCCGGCCACCCTGCTATCGGGCGGCGCCGTGCCGGTCGCGGAACATCACTGGAGGAACTGTGCGGAAGCTTTCAGCGGGCCTCGTCGCCGCGGGTCTCGCCATGTCCCTGGCAGCCTGCGGCCAGAGCACCAACGGGGCCGGCGACGGCGCGGCCAAGGGCGACGCCAAGGGCGGTCTCGTCGGCATCGCCATGCCGACGAAGTCGTCGGAACGCTGGATCAACGACGGCAACAACATGGTCAAGGAGTTCCAGGCCAAGGGCTACAAGACCGACCTCCAGTACGGCGACAACGTCGTGGAGAACCAGGTCTCCCAGGTGGAGAACATGATCACCAAGGGCGCCAAGCTGCTGGTGATCGCCGCCATCGACGGTTCCTCGCTCACCAACGTGCTGCAGAAGGCGGCCGACGCACACATCCCGGTCATCTCCTACGACCGGCTGATCCGCGGCACGAAGAACGTCGACTACTACGCGACCTTCGACAACTACAAGGTCGGCGTCCTCCAGGGCGGCTACATCGTCGACAAGCTCGGGCTCAAGGACGGCAAGGGCCCGTTCAACATCGAGCTGTTCGCCGGCTCGCCCGACGACAACAACGCCACCTTCTTCTTCAACGGCGCGATGAGCGTTCTCAAGCCGTACATGGACCAGAAGAAGCTGGTCGTGCAGAGCGGCCAGACCGACTTCAACCAGGTCGCCACGCTGCGCTGGGACGGCGGTGTCGCCCAGTCCCGGATGGACAACCTGCTGAGCAAGGCCTACACCTCCGCCCACGTCGACGCCGTGCTCTCGCCGTACGACGGCATCTCGATCGGCATCATCTCCTCGCTCAAGGGCGTCGGCTACGGCAGCGCGAAGTCGCTGCCCATCGTCACCGGCCAGGACGGCGAGCTGGCCTCGGTGAAGTCGATCATCGCGGGCGAGCAGACCCAGACCGTCTACAAGGACACCCGCCAACTGGCCAAGGCCGCCGCCCAGATGGGCGACGCGGTGCTGACCGGCGGCAAGCCCGAGGTCAACGACACCAGCCAGTACGACAACGGCGCCAAGACCGTCCCGGCGCAGTTGCTCCAGCCGGTGAGCGTCGACAAGGACAACTACAAGCAGGTCCTGGTGGACAGCGGCCAGTACACCGCCGACCAGCTGAAGTAGTCCCCGGGTCCGTCCCGGCGGGACCGGCCCCGACCGGCGGTGCGGGGGCCGGACAACCCGTGTCCACCGCACCGCCCCCGAACGATACGGAAGCACAACCATGGCTGGACCCGTTCTCGAAATGCGGTCGATCAGCAAGTCGTTCCCCGGCGTCAAGGCACTGTCCGAGGTCAACCTGGCCGTCGCCGCGGGCGAGGTGCACGCCATCTGCGGTGAGAACGGCGCCGGCAAGTCCACCCTGATGAAGGTGCTCAGCGGCGTCTACCCGCACGGCAGCTACGAGGGCGAGATCCTGTTCGAGGGCGAGCCCTGCCGGTTCAGGGACATCCGGGCCAGCGAGCAGCGCGGCATCGTCATCATCCACCAGGAACTGGCCCTGGTGCCGTACCTGTCCATCGCCGAGAACGTCTTCCTGGGCAACGAGCACGCCACCCGGGGCATCATCAGCTGGCACCGGACGCTCACCCACGCCGCCGAACTGCTCCGGCAGGTCGGCCTGGACGAGAACCCGCACACCCGGGTCGCCGATCTCGGCGTCGGCAAGCAGCAGTTGGTCGAGATCGCCAAGGCGCTCGCCAAGAAGGTCAAGCTGCTCATCCTGGACGAGCCGACCGCCGCGCTGAACGACGAGGACAGCCGCAAGCTGCTCGACCTGATCCTGGAGCTCAAGGCGCAGGGCATCTCCTGCATCATCATCTCGCACAAGCTGAACGAGATCGCCAGGGTCGCCGACTCCGTGACCATCCTGCGCGACGGGCAGACGATCGAGACGATCGCGATCGGCTCCGAGGGCATCTCCGAGGACCGGATCATCCGCGGGATGGTCGGCCGCGACCTGGAGCACCGCTACCCCGAGCGACAGCCCTACGCGGAGGGCGGGGCGAGCATCGGGGAGGTCGCCTTCGAGGTCGAGGACTGGAGCGTCCGGCACCCCATCGACCAGCAGCGCATGGTGGTGGACGGCGCCTCGCTGACCGTGCGTCGCGGTGAGATCGTCGGCGTCGCCGGCCTGATGGGCGCCGGCCGCACCGAGCTGGCGATGAGCGTCTTCGGCCGCTCGTACGGGCGGTGGGCGGGCGGCAAGGTCCGGCTGCACGGCGAGGAGATCCGCACCCGGACGGTGCCCGAGGCGATCGCGCACGGGATCGCGTACGTCACCGAGGACCGCAAGCATTTCGGCCTCAACCTCATCGACGACATCAGCCGGAACATCTCCCTGAGCGCCCTCGGCAAGCTCTCCCGCAAGGGCCGGGTCGACCGGCACGAGGAGGCCAAGGTCGCCGAATCGTTCCGGCAGACCATGAACATCAAGGCCCCGACGGTGTTCACCCGGACCGGCACGCTCAGCGGCGGCAACCAGCAGAAGGTCGTCCTCAGCAAGTGGATCTTCGCCGAGCCGGAGGTCCTCATCCTCGACGAGCCCACCCGGGGCATCGACATCGGCGCCAAGGCGGAGATCTACACCGTCATCGCCGAGCTGGCCGCCCAGGGCAAGGCCGTGCTCGTCATCTCGTCCGAACTCCCCGAACTCCTGGGCCTGTGCGACCGGATCTACACCATGGCCGAAGGCCGGATCACCGGTGAGGTGGCCCGTGCCGACGCCACCCAGGAATCCCTCATGCGGCTCATGACCATGAGCGCCGCATCCAGCAACGAGCAGGTGTGAGGCATGGCCCCGACCGAGATCATCCCGGATACGTCCCCGAAGGCACCGCAGGCCGGCCCCGGCCCCTCCCTCGGCGGCGTCCTGGCCCGCGCGCTGCGCGGCAACGTGCGCCAGTACGGCATGCTGGTCGCGCTCGCGCTGATCGTGGTGCTGTTCCAGGTCTGGACGGACGGCATCCTGCTCCAGCCGCTCAACATCACCAACCTGATCCAGCAGAACGGTTACATCCTCATCCTGGCGATCGGGATGATGATCGTCATCATCGCCGGGCACATCGACCTCTCGGTCGGTTCGCTGGCCGCCTTCGTCGGGGCCGCGGCGGCGGTGCTGATGGTCAAGCACGACGTCCCGTGGCCCGTGGCGATGCTGGCCGCGCTGGTGGTCGGCGCCCTCGCCGGCGCCTGGCAGGGCTTCTTCATCGCCTACCTGGGCATCCCGTCCTTCATCGTCACCCTGGCGGGCATGCTGCTGTTCCGCGGCGGCACCCAGATCCTGCTGCAGGGCCAGTCGGTCGCGCCGTTCCCCAAGGGCTTCCAGAGCATCAGCAGCGGCTTCCTCCCCGAGGTCGGACCGCACACCAACTACCACAACCTCACCCTGCTGCTGGGCCTCGCGGTGCTGGCCGTCGCCATCCTCCAGGAGGTGCGCGGCCGGCGGCAGACCGCCTCGTACGGGCTGGAGGTCCTCCCGGCCGGCCTGTTCGTCGTCAAGCTCGCCGCGATCACGGCAGCCGTGGTGGTCTTCACGATGCTGCTGGCGAGCTACCACGGCGTGCCGATCGTCCTGCTGATCCTCGGCGCCCTGCTGGTCGGGTTCGGCTACCTGATGCGCAACTCGATCATCGGGCGGCACACCTACGCCATCGGCGGCAACGAGGCCGCGGCCAAGCTGTCCGGGGTGAAGAGCAAGCGGGTCGTCTTCCTCGCCTTCACCAACATGGGCGTCCTCGCGGCGCTCGCCGGGCTGGTCTTCGCCGCACGGCTCAACGCCGGCACGCCGCAAGCCGGCATCAACTTCGAGCTGGAGGCCATCGCCGCCGCCTTCATCGGCGGCGCCTCCGCCAGCGGCGGCGTGGGCACCGTGCTCGGCGCCATCAT
>NZ_JBFBDY010000491.1:0-4792 GCF_040683475.1 Kitasatospora sp. NPDC093558
CCTCGTGCCGCCCCCTCCGGGGCCACGAAATGCCTGCACTGCGCTCTTACCCGGTTGGGGGGTGCGGCTACCGGCGGGTGGGCCGATCGGTGGGGTGCATCGCCTTCGAGGGCCGGATCGTGGTGGTCGGCTTCGCCGCCGGACAGATCCCGGCGCCCGCGCTCAACCACGCCCTGGTGAAGAACTACGCGATCCTGGGCCTGCATTGGGGCCTGTACAACACGCACGCCCCGCAGACCGTCCAGGCCGCGCACGAGGAGCTGACCAAGCTCGCCGAGGCGGGCGTCGTCCGCCCGCTGGTCAGCGCGCGCCTCCCGCTCGCGTCGGCCGCGGAGGCCGTCCAGCGGGTGGCGGACGGGCTGAGCACCGGGCGAATCGTCGTCCTGGGCGATTAGCGTCCGGCGATGACGTCCAGGACCGGGCGGGGCTGGCGGCCGAGGAGGGCGGCGAGGTCGCCGGGGCCGCCCGGGCCGGCCAGGAAGCCGTGGGCGATCGCCGAGTAGGTGCCCACCACCATCGGCACCTGGAAGTCCAGCGCGTCCGAGGCCGCCACCGCCGCCCTCGTCCCGGCGAGGCCGGCGGGGCGGTACTCGGCGCCGATCGCCGCCGCGACGTCCGCGCCGCCGATCGCCCGTTCCCCCACCAACTCGTAGGTGCGGCCCGCGTGTTCGGCGGGCGCGAGAGCCACGGTCGCCGCCGCCTCGGCCAGATCCGCCCGGGCCACCGCCGCGAGCCCGCCCTCGCCGAGCGGTGCGGTGATCACCCCGTCCGCGTCCGGCGCGGCGATCGCGGCCAGGAACTCGGCATACAGCCCGTTGCGCAGCACCGTCCAGCGCAGGCTCGCGGACTCGCGCAGCCGCCGTTCCGTCCAGCGGTGTGCGAGCGCGTAGGGCAGGTGGTCGCCGTCGCCGGAGAGGCTCGTGTACACGACGTGCTCGACACCCGCCTCCTCCGCCGCCGCGATCGCCGCGCCGTGCCGGGCGATCACGACGTCGTCCTCGGCGGCGCCGGCGGAGATCAGCAGCAGGGTGCGGACGCCGGCGAAGGCCGGCTTCAGGGTCTCCGGCCGGTCGAAGTCGACGAGCCGGGCGGGGGTGCCGTCCGGCACCTTCTCGGGCGTGCGGGTGCCGGCGATAACGTCCTCGCGTCCGCGCAGACGGTCCAGGACGAGGGCGCCGAGGCCTCCGTTGACACCGGTGACGAGCAACATGGGGTTCCTCCAGGGATGATCGGCCGTTGGCTTCGCGACCATCCTCGATAGCCTGGTCGTTCGGCGTAAGGAGGCACTTTCATGTCCGTAGGGCACACCGCGATAACCACCGTTCCAACTAAGTGAGCAGGAGTGAGTCTTGGACCCAGGTCTGATCACTGCGGGCATCCCGAACGGTGTTGGATGCCCGGCTGGTCGCCCGCGTTCTCGTTGTCCCCGCCCGGGCACGTGCATCGTGTGCACGGTCCGTGGCGGGGTGGCGGGGTTCCTCACGCCCCCGAACGCCTGGTCCGGCCTGGGCGGTCCGATGCCCGCGACGATCACTCCGGTCGTCGTGGGGCGGTGTCGTCCGTCGCCGGATCGGGTGTCCGAGGGCGCGTCGCCCGATCGCGACAGCGGCGCCGTCGTGTCGGGTGGTCTGACGGGAGGGCGTCGCGAGCGGCTTCTGCCAGTGCTGCGCGCCCCACTGGGAGGTGTAGGCAGGGTCGACCGCGACGATGACCAGGTCCAGCTCGGCGGCCATGGAGACGAGACGGGCGCGGAGTCTGCCGGTGGGGATACCCGAGATCAGCTGCCTGAAGCGCTTCCTGCGGCCGTGCTTCTCCCGGGTGGTCTCTGCGGTGAAGTCCAGGTTCTCCAGGCCGATCGCCCGCACGCCGCAGCGTTTCGCCCAGTGCAGCAGGCGGGTGATGGCATGGCGGATCTGCGCGTCGCGGTGGGCGGCGGTGCCGGACAGGTCGTAGAAGAACCGGCGGGGTTCGCCGACCGGGTTGCCGTGGACATCCAACTGCCAGCACGCGAAGTGGTCGGCGTTGGTGTCCACGCCGACCATCCCGGCCGCCCGTGCCGTGGCCAGCGGCATGGTCTTCACCGCCGGCCGGGTCCAGGAGGCGTCCAGGTACCAGCGGCCCCGGTCCACGTCCCGGTGGATGCGGTACGCCACCGCCCGGTTGGCCTCGATGCGGTCGGCCCACTCGGCGCCCCGGTGCGGGAAGGTCACCTTCGCGGCCAGCACATACCGGCCGCTCCTGGCGTTCGCCAGCTCGGCGAGCGGGGCCGGCAGCTTGATCGACACCTCGCCGTCCGGGGTGACACGGATCGTCTCGTTGCCGAACCGCTTGCCGGACTCCCCGTCGGCAGCGAGGAACCAGCGGGCCGTTTCCCACCTCTCCCGCCACTGGGCTTCGGTCAGGTCCGCGGCGTCGAGGTTGTGCCGGGTGTTCAGCAGCTTCCGGCCGCCGCGCACCACACGCACGATGCCGTTGTCGCGGTCGGCGGCAACAGCCGCGCGTCGCTCCTCAAGGACGTGCAGGCGCCGGGTCTTGTGGAACCACTCGTGCTTGGAGCGGTATCCGCCCGGCGCGCGCCCGGTGCCCTTCTCCCCGACCGGCAACGACAGGCGGTGGCGCAGCATCCGGATGCCGGCGTCCAACGAGTCCAGGTATGCGCCCTGCCCGCGACGCGACAGCGCCCACTGGTCGTGCGTGGCCTTGGTGACGCTCCCGGCCCAGCGCGACGACGACTGCACGCTCAGGTCACGTTTCCGTGCGGCCCACGTCTCGTTGCAGTGCTCCAAGCCGTCCGCGCAGCGCGCCTTCAGGTCCTTCGACGCCAGAGCCCCCATATGCCCGCCGACCAGCCGCAACACCTTCTCGTCCTCCGGCGTGAGGCCCTTGAGCCGGTCACGCACCGACACACCCGACGGGCCAAGGGAAACGAACGGCGCGTCGATCCGCCGCAGCGGCTTCCTCTGTGACCCAGCCACGCCAACCCCCTCCCAGTCAGTGCCACCACCCTCACACACGCCACTGACAGTCGCCTCATCGATCCAACAAACCGTGATCGAAAAACACACTCATGGACACCCAAGTGCACCAAAACGACCTCAATCCCCAGCAGTTCACCACCCCCCGTCCCGTGGTCTGGTGCGAGGACGGCGTGGACTGCGGGATCCGCGACCTGCTGGACCGCCTCGGCGACAAGTGGTCCGTCCTGACGATCGTCGAACTCGCCGCCGGCGTACGGCGGTTCCGCGAGCTGCAGCGTGCGCTGCCGGGCATCTCGCAGCGGATGCTGACGCTGACGGTGCGCCGCCTGGAGCGCGACGGGATGGTCTCGCGGACCGTCCACCCGACCGTCCCGCCGCAGGTGGAGTACGAGCTGACGCCCCTCGGCCACAGCCTGACCCACCTGGTGCGGGCGATGGCGGACTGGTCCTACGACCACCACGACGCGATCGTCTCCTCCCGCGAGGAGTGGGACACCGCCAACCCGGGCTCGGAGATCCGGTAGGGCCGGAGCGGGCGGTTCAGGCGAGCGGCGCTCAGGGCTGGAGGCGGACCGTCATCTCGACGACCACGCGGTCCCCCACCGCAAGGCCCTGCGGCTTGCGCACGGCGTTCTTGATCGGCAGCAGGTAGCCGCCGTCCTTCGGGAAGAGCGACGTGGCGAAGGCCGTCCCGCCGATCCGGGCCTCGACCGGGACGACGCCCCAGCCGTACGTGGCCGCCGCCGCTACCTCGCGTACGTCGGCGGCCTGTTCCTCGGGCACGGGGACGAAGTAGAACGGGGACGGCCCGCGCCATTCGATCACGTGGCCGGTGAAGGCGATGTCCATGAGGCCGATCCGTTCGTGAGGACGCCCGATGCCCGCCCAGCGTATGCGCGCCCAGCGTATGTGCGGACGGCGTACGTGCGGACGGCGCCTTCAGCGCTCGTAGACCATCTCGGGGAAGCGCGGCGACGGGCCGTCGAGCAGGTGGTCGTCGTGGCCGCGCAGCCAGCGGTCGAAGAATGAGGCGACGTACGAGCGCGTGGCGAGCACTGCGCGGTCGGGACGGACGTCGCCGATGTCCTCGGTCAGCTTCGCCCCGCCGATCGCGCCCTGGCGGGCGAGCTGGGGCAGCAGTGACTCGGCGTCGGTGTAGGAGCCGTGGCGGGAGCCGGTGAGCGTGACGTCGGCGTGCCAGCCGGTGCTGTGCTGCCACAGGGCGTCCCAGCCGGGCTGGCGGTGGTAGCTGCCGGAGTCGGGGTTCTGGGTGCCCATGAGCAGGAACGGCCGGGTCAGGCCGTCCTCGGCGACGGTGGACAGGTGGACGCCGGTGCCGTCCGGGCCGGGGAAGTGCAGTTGGCCGTCGAGGTTGACGCCGACTTTGAGGCGGGGGTCGTCGTGCATGGTCTGGAGGGCGGCGGAACCGCCCCCGGAGTGGCCGACCATGCCGATCCGGTCGAGGTCCAGGGAAGCGGCGAGGCCCGGCGGCAGGTGGTCGTCGTAACGCAGGCCTGCCAGCTGGTCCAGCACGAAGCGGGTGTCGTCGACCCGGGTCTGCAGCGTCTTGCGCAGGACGGCGCCGAGGTCGAGGCCGGGCTGGGCCATCAGCGCGGGGAAGACGGAGGTCGCGAGGTCACCGTCGGGGAAGGCGACCTCCGAGGCGTCGTAGGGGTGGTCGACGGTGACGACGACGTAGCCGCGCGAGGCGAGGTCCTCGACGAGGCCGGTGCCCCACGTGCGCGGGTCGCCGAAGCCGGCCGAGTACAGCACGACGGGCCGCTTGCCGCCGGGGAGGGCGGGCGCGTCGGCGC
>NZ_JBFBDY010000492.1:0-4781 GCF_040683475.1 Kitasatospora sp. NPDC093558
CCACCACGGCCTGCTCGGCGCCGAGCGCGCCGATCAGCGCCGTCGCGTCGCCCACGAGGTGCAGCAGGGTGTACGCGTCGATGCGCTCGGGCTGCTCGCTGCGGGCGTAGCCGCGCTGGTCGGGGGCGACCACCCGGTACCCGGCGGCGGCGAGCGGCGCGAACTGGTGCCGCCAGGAGTACCAGCTCTCCGGGAACCCGTGCAGCAGCAGCACCAACGGGCCCTCGCCCTGTTCGGCGATGTGCAGTCGCACGCCGTTCACCTCGACGTGGCTGTGCTTGATCGCGTCGCTCAACTCCCGCTCCCCGGTCGGAAATCCGATACGTCCGTTCGATCGGACCCTGCCCAGCGGCACGGCCCGGAAACGCGCCCGGAAGCCCGCGCGGAAACACGGCCCGCAAACGCGGCCGAGGCCGCCCCGGAGTTCCGGAGCGGCCTCGGCGCGTGGTGCGCGGTGGGTCAGTTCACCGTGTAGCTGTACGGCAGGGCCGCCAGCACCGCACCGGTGGTGCTCACGCTGTTGTTCGCGGTGGCCACACCGGTCGGGCCGGACACCAGGTACAGGACACCGCGGACGGTGCTGCCCTTCGCGCCGGTCGGGGTGATGGTCACCTGCAGCGAACCGGTGGCGCCCGGGGCGACGGTCACCGGCTTGGCGGCCGGGGCCGTGGCGTTGACCGCGGCGGCGTAGATGTCACCGGTGCTGGAGGTCAGCGCCGGGTCGAACGCCAGGGTGTGGGCGGTCGCGGTGATGGTGGCCGAACCGGCCGGGGCGCCCTTGTCGGAGAAGGGGCCGATCTGCTGGAGGAAGGTGCCCCACAGGCCGGGGACGACCGGCTGGGAGGCGGTCCCGGTGGACGTCGCGACCGAGATGGTCGAGCCGTTCTGGGCCTTCTTCAGGTCGCCGAACAGGTCCGGCGAGGCGGTGGTGGCGCTGAGCTCCAGCTGGGCCGGGGTCGTGGACGCGGCCACGCCCTTCAGCTGGTCGGTGCCCGGCGGAACCAGGAACGACGGGACCGTGGAGGTCAGCGACAGCGGCAGGGTGACGGAGGACGAGGCGCCCTGCGGGACCAGGTTCACGTCGGTGCGGCGGTCGAGACGGCCGTCGGCCGCGATCACCTGGGTCGCCACCGTGTTGTTGGTGTAGTTGACCTGGAAGGTCACCGGCTTGTTGGCGGCGAGCTTGGTCTTCGCGTCGGTCGGCAGGCCCGCGGCGGTGGCCACGTTCTTGTTGAAGCCGATGGTGCCCGCGAAGTCCTGGCCGAGCTGCTGGCCGCTGACCGAGCCGATCACGTTGAACACGAAGCGCCAGCGGCCCTCGGCCGGGTTGACCGTGGTGGCCGAGACGCCGGCGCCGGTGCCGGTCAGGTTGCCCTGGGCGTCGAGGAGGGCGTTGCCCTCGATGTCGACCGGGGTGCCGTTCGGGCTGATGAGCGCGCCCTGCATGAGGAGCTTGGAGTCCTTGACGGTGACGCCGACCCGCAGGTCCTTCTGGCCCTTCGGGACGTCGAACGCGTAGGAGAAGCTCTGCGTGGGCGAGCCGCTGCGGCCGTTGCCGCCGGTGATGGTGCCGGAGAAGGCGCCGTCGCCGTTGGTGACCGGCACGAGGCTGCGCAGGATGACCGGGACGCTGGTGGTCTGGCCGTTGGCGCTGGAGACGGTGACCGCCTCGCTGGAGTCGCCGCTGGTGGTCGGGGTGGTGACCTGGACCTTGAGGGTCTTGGTCGCACCCGGCTCGATGTCCACGACGTTCGGGCCCACGGTGCCGGCCGGCTCCGCGCGCTGGAAGGTGGCGCCGAGCTGGACCGGGCCGGTGTAGCCGCCCTTGCCCTGCGGGGTGTAGAGGATCGCGGTCCACTCGCCGGCGACCGGGTGCGGGACGTCCACCAGGCCGTAGTTGGCCGGGGTGGCACCACCCTGCGGGCGGGTGTTGGTCTCGAAGCGGCCGTTCGGGTCGAGCAGCGTCATGCGGACGACCGGACCGTTGACGGTCGGGTTGGCCGCACCCTGCCAGGCGATCGACGCCGCGAGGCGGTCGGCACCGGCCGGAACGGTGATCTTGACCTGCTTCTTCACCCACGGCACGCCGTTGGTGGCGTACTTGAAGGTGTCGGTGGAGGCCGAGTCCATCGCGACGGTCTGCTGGCTGTTGCCCAGCAGCGCGAAGCTGCGTGTCGTGGCGCTGACCGTCTGGGTGGTGTCACTGGTGTTGGTGACGCTCACGTCGGCGGTGTGGGCCGAGCCCGGGGTGCCGGCGATGTCGAGCTGGCCGGTGTTCACGACGACCTGGCTGCTGCCGGGCGTGCCGTCACCGTCGTTGTAGCCGCGGGCGGCCTCGACGGCGCCGCGGACGTTCAGCAGACCGGCGCCCTGCTCCTCGGCCGGGACGCCGAGGTCGGTGGCGGTGCCGGTGAGGAACTTCTTCACCAGCGCCGGGGACGGCGAGTCGCCGCCGTGGGTGTCGCGGTAGGCCTGGATGACCAGGGCCGCGGCACCGGTCACGAACGGCGCGGCCTGGCTGGTGCCACCGAAGGACTGGATGCCCTGGCCGGTGCCGCCGAAGCCCTTGCAGTCGGTGTACTTGGTGAGGTCGGGCGAGCACAGGGCCCAGTCCGACTCACCCGGGGCGACCAGGTCGACCGAACGGCCGGCCTGGGTGAAGCCGCCCGAGGACAGCGCGGAGATGCGGTTGTTGCTCCAGGTCTTGTTGGAGAACCCGGCGGCCGCGTAACCGGTCTGCTGGTAGTTCTGGTTGTCCGTCGAGGCGCCGACCGCGATGACCAGCGGGTCGGTGGCCGGGGAGCCGACGGTGCCGCTCAGACCGGCGTCGCCGGAGGAGACGGAGACCGTGACACCGGCCTTGACGGCCTGGTCGTTGAAGAGCGAGATGGTGTCGTGGGCGCTGGAGTCCGGGGTGGGGTTGCCGCCGAAGGACTCGTTCAGCACGTCGACGTGCTGGACCCGCACCGCGTAGTCGATCGCCTGGAGGATGGCCGAGTTGGACATCATCTCGCCACCCGCCTTGAGGGCGACGAGGTCCGCGTCGGGGGCGATGCCCTTGACGCGGATGTTGCAGCCGGCCGCGAGCGGGTGCGCCGACTGGTTGACGAACTTCGAGACGTCGTAGACCTGGCGGCCCTGGGCGATGACCGCCGAGGCGTCGCCGAAGGCCTCCGCGCCACCGGTGGGCGCGTTCCAGCCGTCGCCGGAGAAGTCCTGATAGTCGACGACGGCGTGCGAGCCGTCGGCCCGGATGAAGTCCGGGTTGTTCGGGTCCAGGCCGTCCGCGATGTAGGCGACCTTGACGCCCTTGCCGGTGGCCAGCTCGGCCGCGCCGGCCTTGCCGTTGCCGGTGGCCACGCGGGTCGAGTAGAGGCCCTCGGGCTCCAGCAGCGGCTTGCTCGGGTCGGAGGGGCAGACCGTGTTGGTCGCGTTCTCCTCGGGAGCCTGGGTGCCGTTGCTGCCCGAAACGGCGTCCGCGGGCGCGGCGGCCGACGACGGCTTCGCGTCCTCGGCGGCCTGGGCGGCCTTCGCCTTGGCGGCGACGGCGGGGGTGACGGAGACCTGGGTGTCCGCCACCACGGAGGCGACGGCCGGGTCGGCCTGGAGCTGCGCCTTCAGGGCCGGGCTGACCGTGGCCGAGAAGGCGTTGCCGAGCACGAAGCTCTTGACGTTGGTGCCACCGTTGGCCTTGACCTTGTTCAGCAGCGGAGCCTGTGCGTGCTCGGTCTTCTGCTGACGGGCGCCCACGTGGCCGTTGTCGGCCGGGGCGTCCGCTATCTGGTCCTTGAGGATCACGATCACCGGCGCCGCTGCCCCGTCCGCCGACGCCTTGGGGGCGTTGGTGGTGTCGGGGATCGGGGCGCTGAACGCCGTGGTCCCGAAACCGAGGACCATGGACGCGGCGGTGACCGTGACGGCGGCTGCTAGCTGGGATTTCCGCCAGCCGTTCAATGGACATCCTTTCGTCTGATGAGACGTCAGGTTGCACGGTCCCGGCCTCCGCGGATCCTGGTCGGCCGCGTGGTTGCCCCGGACCGCGCGTCCCGACAGCGGACGCATTCCAGCGCATCCGGCACGACCACGACAAGGGGGGATTTCCCCATCGACAAGTAAAAATGACCATCGGTTAGTAAAATGCAGAGCGGAAATCCGGCCATCGAAGACCTTTACCCTGCTCTCACCTGCGAAGCAGTGCCTGATCATCCCCGTTCACCCCACTGGCGAACTTCGGACACTGGCGGACAACCGCCACCTGCTACCGGGCGAAAACGGGCCGCACCGCCGACCGGATGTCTCTCTTCCCTGTCAGCAGCACGCCAAACAGGGCCGGTTCCGGCCAGGGATACGGATCGCAGCCACCGCCGGGCTCGCGGAGGTCCGGGCGTTCGTCGGCGAACGCCCGGACATACGAACCCCGACCGGATGGAATCAGGACATCGTGAGTTTTTCCTGAGCGTCCGCCAGGTCCTCCGCCGTCGGCGCGTCGTCCTGGGTGAGCCGGTAACGCCAATATCCCGAGAAATCGACAAATTCCTTTGGCACCCCGCGCTCCTCCACCAGGTGCCGGCGCAGCGCCCGGACGGCCCCCGCCTCCCCCGCCAGCCAAGCGAACGGGGTGCCCGCCGGCAGCTCGGCCGCCCGGACCGCCTCGGCGAGCGGAGCGCCCGGGCGGGCGTCGCCGCGGTGGACCCAGCGGACGGTCAGATCGGCGGCGCCGTCGAGCGGCTGCCGCTCGGCCGCGTCCGCGACCTCGACGAACGCGAGCGCCGCGACCCCGG
>NZ_JBFBDY010000493.1:0-4755 GCF_040683475.1 Kitasatospora sp. NPDC093558
GGTGCAGCGCCTCGGCCAGCGCGTGCGCGGCCCAGGCGGGGGGCACGCCGTCGTCGTCCCGCTCGGCCCGCGCGTCGTCGATGCGCGCGGTGACCGCCACCAGCGTCTCGGCCCCGCCCAGCTCGCAGGCCGCGAGCGGCTCGGTGAGGCCGCCGTCCCCGGCGAGCGCGTCCAGCAGCCGTCCGGCGGCCGTGCGCCGGGCGCCCGCGGCGGCGCGGTCGCGGATGGCGAGCGGGGCGAGCAGGTCGGCCAGCGCGCGCAGCATCGGCTCGGCCGCCGCGGCCCGGGTGTGCGGGCGCAGCCGCCAGCCGTCGAACGGCGAGCCGTCCTGCGGGCCGACCGGCAGTCCGGCGTCGCCGCGCCCGGCGGACGGCACCGGGGCGGCGGTGGCGGCGACGGCCCTGCCGCCGGCGGTGGCGATCGAGCAGTCCGGCACGCCGAGCCGGCCGACCGCGTGCGCCAGCACCTCGCCGGGCTCGGCGCCCGCGTGGATCAGGTCGAGCAGGTCGTGCCGGACGGTCTCCGGGATGGCGGCGGTGTCCTGCGAGCCGGCGCGCAGGTCGCCCCAGAGCCGCAGGGAGACGCGGTCGGTGACGGCGCGGAAGCTGGTCCCGGCGGGTACCGCGAGCAGCGGGATGCCGTGGGTGCGGCAGGCCTCGGCGAGGCTGTCGGGGACGCTGCCGTGGGTGCCCTCGCCGGCCAGCAGGGCGGCCACGCCGGCGCTGCGCAGCGCGGTGGCGAAGCGCAGCGCGCCGGTGGCGTCGGCGGGCTGCCACCAGACCAGGCCGGTGAGCACGAGCTCGCCGGGCTGGAGGTAGCGGGCCGGGTCCTGGAGGTCGGTGGAGCTGATGCCGGTGACCGGGCGGTCGAGGAGGTTCGGTGTGCTCCAGGCCGACCGGATGCCGAGGTTGTCGAGGTGCAGCAGGTCACCGACGATCATTTTTCGCCGCCTCTCGCATTTGCAAGGTTCACATTCGCATGAGCATCGTAAATGCAAGTGGTGAGGGGGTGAGGCTTCTCGTGGGATCATCCAGCGCGGGCGTCGGTGGCAGGGTGTGGAACCGGCCGTCCGGACGATTGCGGTTACCGGCTCTGATGGGCATCATCCATCGCAGATGCGGCTGAAAGGTTCCTTTCATCGTCGCATCTGCGAATGCCGTGGATCCCGTTCGGGTAACCCTCTCCCGGGCTGCGGCGGAGCGGCCCGGGAGGAGGGCGAGCACATGACCCCGGCGAGACCCACCGTCCGGCTGCACGGGCACCTGGACCGGCCCGCCGAGCTGACCGTCGACGAGCTGCGAACCCTCCCCGCGCACCGCGTCGAGGTGAGCTTCGACTGCCGGACGGAGGGCGAGCAGCGCCACGGCTACGAGGGCCCGGCCCTGTGGGACGTGCTGCGCGCGGCCCGGCCGCGGATCGACTTCAGCGGCCGCAAGCAGCGGCTGCGCTTCCTGCTGTCGGTCGGCGGCGCGGACGGCCACCGGGCGGTCGTCTCCTGGGCGGAGATCGACCCGGACTTCGGCGGCCAGGAGATCCTGCTGGCCACCAGCATGGACGGCGCCCCGCTGGACGCGGCGGGGCCGCAGCTGGTCGTCCCGGACGACCACTGCGGGGCCCGCTACGTCAGCGGCGTCACCGACGTGTGGCTGGGGCCTGCATTCCGGCCGCTCGGCGAGTCCGCCCGCTGACGGCCCGGGCGGCTCGCACGACCGCGGCCGCTCAGGCCGTCGCGAGCGAGATCTCGGTCGACTTGATCAGGGCCACGACCGACGAACCGGCCGCGAGGCCCAGGTCGGCGGCGGCGTCGGCGGTGATCGCGGCGGTCAGCGCGCCGCCCGCGACGTCGACCTTGACCCCGGCCATGGCGCCGCCGGTGGCCACCTCGGTGACCGTGCCGGGGATCTGGTTGCGGATGCTCAGCCCGGCGACCGGGCCGGAGGCCAGGGCGACCTCGGTGGACTTCACGAGGGCCTGCACGGAGCTGCCCGCGCCCAGCCCGAGGTCCTTGACGGCGTCCACGGTGACGGCGGCGGTGAGCTCCTGCCCGGAGTCGAGGCGGACCTTGACGGTGGCCATCACCTCACCGGTCGTGACGGAGCTGACGGTGCCGGGCAGCTGGTTGCGGATGCTGAGGCTCATGAGAGGTGCCTTCCGATCGTGTTCCCGGAGTGGGAACGGAGGAGGTTCCGGCCGTGTCCACTCCCCACCTTACCGATCGAAAAATCGCAGGTCAGACAGGGTTTGATGGTCCCTCCGGAGGCGTATCGCAGCTACTAGGACGATCACCCCCGCGCCCTCGCATCCGCCGGTCCGGGCTCGGTTCGATGTTCCGACCAGGCCCGGAGCGAAGCCGCTGGGACAAGGCCCTTTAACCACTCGCCCGACGCCGGTTTCCGTGCCAACATGCCGCATATGGGGACGATCCTGCACGGCACCCTCGTCACGCTCAGGCCCGCCACCGGGGACGACATCCCGGCGCTGGCGGCGATCCGCGGCACGCCCGAGGTCTACGCCCGCTGGCGCGGCGGCGAGGACCTCGTCGACGAGGTCGCCACCGACCTCGAATCGCCCGACACCGAGACCCTCGCCGTCGAGCTGGGCGGCAAGGTGGTCGGCGCCATCCAGTGGTACGCCAACAACGACGACGACTACCGCCACGCCGGCATGGACCTCTACCTCGACCCGGGCGTCCACGGCCTCGGCCTCGGCACCGACGCGGTCCGCACCCTCGCCCGGCACCTCGTGCGCGACCACCACTACCACCGGCTGATCATCGACCCGGCCGCCGACAACGCCGCCGCGATCCGCTGCTACGAGAAGGTCGGCTTCCGGCCCGTCGGCACGATGCGCCGCTACGAGCGCGGCCCGGACGGCACCTGGCACGACAACCTGCTGATGGACCTGCTGGCCGAGGAGCTCGTCGACGGCTGACGGACCGTCCGGCCGGCAACGGGCGGCGTGCATGGACAACTGGCCCCAGGATGTACAGACATCTCGTCGTACATCTCGTCAGGGCTGTACAGACATCTCGCGTTCTTCCCGATGTACTGGGCAGTAGTTAACGTTCCGCTGCCATCCCCGAGCGGCCGTGACCCCGTGGCCGCCGGGATCCGCAGGGTAGACGAATCCCCCAGGAGAACGCCCATGCTCTCGCGTCGCACGGCCACCGCCCTCACCTCGGCGGCCGCCGCCGCACTGCTGCTCGGCGGCACCGCCCCCACCGCCGTCGCCGGCACCCAGGCGGCCCCGGCCACGCTGTCCGTCTTCGCCTTCAACGTCGACCTCGGCACCGCCATCGTCGACAGCACCCAGAACGAGCAGGCCGCCCGCCGCACCCCGGTGATCGAGCAGATCGTCCGTCAGCACAACGCGGACGTCGTCATCCTGGACGAGCAGTTCAACAACAGCTCGACCGCCGACATCAACGCCAAGCTCGCCGACCTCTACCCCTACCGCACCCCGGTGGTCGGCCAGACCTGCTCGGGCGGCGGCTGGACCGGCATCAGCGGCAACTGCTCCAGCTCGTGGTTCGTCATCAACGGCGGCACGATGATCCTCTCGAAGTACCCGATCGCCGCCCAGTACGCCCACGTCTTCGGCAACTCGACCTACGGCACCTGGGACTACCACGCCAACAAGGGCGCCGCGCTGGTCAAGGTGAACAAGAACGGCGCCACCGCGTGGGTCGTCGGCACGCACCTCCAGGCCGACGAGTCGGACACCTCCACCGACACCACCCAGGCCACCCGGCTCGGCCAGCTCGGCGAGATCCGCAGCTGGGTCGACGGCATCGCCGGCACCAGCGCGCCGGTCCTCATCGGCGGCGACCTCAACGTCGAGTACTTCCACGGCCAGGCCCGCGGCGACTACGCCAACGCCCAGAACGCGGTGAACGGCGTCCTCGGCACCCCGGCCACCGACCCGAACCAGACGCTGAACACCATGGACTGCCCGGCCTCGGCCTGGTGCCAGTACATGTCCGGCGTCGAGACCTTCCCGAAGGACTACCGGGACGACCTCGACTACATCGGCTACCTGAACGCCCCCGGCCGTCCGGTGCCCACCGCGATGTCCAACGTCCGGATCGACTTCGACCCGCAGGCGGGCTGGACCCCGGGCCAGGTGGACACCAACGCGCCCAGCGACCACTACCCGGTCGAGGCCACCTTCCAGCTCAACTAGCACCAGCTCCACGGGAGTTGCGTGCACCCCCGGCCCGTACGGCGGTCGCCCCACCAGCCGCCGTACGGGCCCGGGCGGGTGTCATGCGCGGACGTGCGCGGACACCATGCGAGGTCGTGCGGCTCAGTCCGGCCTCAGGCCGGCCTCAGACCGGCCCGGACGGGTTCGGGCAGCCGCACGAGCGGCGCAGCACCAGCCGGGCCGGGAAGGTCCGCGCTCCGGTCACCCGCCCCTCGGCGCCGCCGAGCACCAGGTCCACGGCGGCCCGCGCCATGTCCTCCTGCCCGGTCTCGACGGTGGTCAGCGCCGGACCGGCGATCACCGCCTCCGCGATGTCGTCGAACCCGGCCACCGCGAGCTCCTCCGGCACCCGGATCCCCAGGTCGTCGGCGGCCCGCAGCAGGCCTATCGCCTGGTCGTCCGTCGTGCAGAACACGGCGGACGGACGGTCCGGCCGGGACAGCAGCCGCAGCGCCTCCGCGTGCGCGCCTGCGAGGGGAAGCTCGGCGCGGTGCTCTTCGACCGCGGGCGCCACGGCGCACGCCCCACGGACGCCGGCGCGCGGGCAGTAGC
>NZ_JBFBDY010000494.1:0-4754 GCF_040683475.1 Kitasatospora sp. NPDC093558
TCCGCGGAGACCACCACGGTGTGGGACACCCCGGGGGTGTTGTCCACGAAATTGGTGATCAGCCAGTTCAGGTTCTGTGCGGCCTGGCTCATCTGGTTCAACTCAACGCTCCTGGTGATCTGCGCTGTTGCCGTCGGTCCGGCCACCGAAACTATCGAATCCGGGCTGCTGGGCACCATGGTGGAAGCCGGCCTGATTGGCCTGCTCCGCGCCCGCCCGGCGGCCCTGCTGGATGCCGCGGCGCAGGTTGGTCAGCCGGCCGCGCACCTCCTCGGGGGCCCGGGAGACCTGGGGACCGGTCAGCGGGGAGGCCTCGGCGGTGCCGGAGACCAGGTTGGCCTGCGGGGTCCGCCGGGGCAGGCCGGACATCGTGACACCGCTGGTCGAGGGCTCCCGGACCTGCTCCGCACGGCGCCAGCGCTCGTCGTTGGCCGACGGACGCCACGGGGCGTCGCCCTCACCGGGCTGCGGCTGGCCCTGGGGGGGCTGCTGCTGCGGTGCGGGCTGCTGGGCCTGGGGCGCCTGCGGGGCTTGCTGGCGAGGCTGACGGGGCTGGGGCTCCTGCTGGAGCTCCGGCGCCGACGTGCCGGGGCGGCGCGGCTGGTAGGGCCGCGGCCGGGCCTCCTGCGCGGCCCACGGCTGCTGCTCGGCGCCGCCCTCGGACGGGCCGGTCGGCAGCGCCATCGGCTCCGGACGGGCCTGCTCCTGGCGGACGGGCTCGGGACGGGCCGGGTTCGGCACGTTCGGCAGCACCGGCTCGACCAGGCCGAGGCCCAGCGGGTCGCGCGGGTCGATCTGGCTGGCCTCGAAGCGCGGCCGGGCGAACTGCTGCGTGCTCTCCACCGGGGCCGGCTCGGCCGGCGGCAGCTGGGGCTGCGGGCCCTGCTGCTGCGGGAGTTGCGGGGCCTGCTGCTGCGGGAGCTGCGGCTGGCGGTCGCGCTGCGGCGCGTCCGGGCCGGGGCGCTGCGGACGGCGCGGGCCCTGGGGACCCTGCGGACTCTGGCCCGGGCCCTGCGGACCCTGGCCGCCGGGGCCCTGGGGACCCTGCGGACCCTGCGGGCCGGGGCGACCCGGCTGGCGGCGCTGCGGCAGGCCCTCCTGCGGGCGGTTGCCCGGGCGGGCGCCCTGGCGCGGCGCACCCGGCGCACCGGGCGCACCGGGGCGGCCGTGCTGCGGCTGCTCGCCGGTCCGGGGGCCGCCGTTCGGGTCTCCACCGGGGCGGCCGGGCGCACCCTGCGGCCCACCGGGCTGGCCGGGCTGCTGGCCGCGGCGGGGCAGGCCTGGGCCGCCCTGCGGCGGGCCCTGGCGGCCGGGGCCACGCTGCGGCAGGCCGCCCTGGGCCGACTGCTGCGGCTGCTGGGCCTGCTGCTGCGGTGCGGGCTGCTGGGCCTGCGGCTTCTGGCGCTGCGGGGCCTGCTGGCCCGGCGGGACGACCGGGTTCTCGCGGAGCGCCTGGCCGACCTGACGGGTCGGCAGGCCGCCGGCCCGTCCGCCGGCCCGTCCGCCGGGCGCACCCGGCGCGGCGGGGGCACCGGGCGCCGCCGGGGCGGCCGGACCGCCCTGGCCGAGCTGCGGGCGGCCCTGCGGGGCACCGCCGGCCGGGCCCTGGCCGAGCGCGGCGGGACCGCCCTGGCCGGCCGGCATCTGGCGCTGCTGGCGCGGCGTCGGGGCGACCCCGCGCTGCTGCTTGGCCTGCGCCGGGCCGGGGCGGGCGGAGCCGCGGCGGTCGGCGGAGTTGGTGACGTCCACCGGGAGCATGACGAGCGCGGTGGTGCCGCCGGAGTCGCTGGGACGCAGCTGGATGCGGATGCCGTGTCGCAGGGACAGGCGGCCGACCACGAAGAGACCCATGCGGCGGGAGACGGAGACGTCCACCGTCGGCGGGTTGGCGAGGCGCTCGTTGATCTCGGCGAGGTCGTCGGGGCTCAGGCCGATGCCGGTGTCGTGGATCTCGACCAGCACGCGGCCGTCGGGCAGCGCGTGGCCGGTGACGCGGACGCGGGTCTGCGGGCTGGAGAACGAGGTCGCGTTCTCCAGCAGCTCGGCGAGCAGGTGGACGAGGTCGTTGACGACGCGGCCGGCGACCTCGGCCGACGGCACCGCGGCGAGTTCGATGCGCTCGTACTGCTCCACCTCGGACGCGGCGGCGCGGAGCACGTCGACCAGCGGGACGGGCCGGGTCCAGCGGCGGCCCGGGTCCTCGCCCGCGAGGACGAGGAGGTTTTCGCCGTTGCGGCGCATGCGGGTCGCGAGGTGGTCGAGCTTGAAGAGGTTGGCCAGCTGGTCCGGGTCCGCCTCGCGGCTCTCCAGCTCGGAGATGAGCGACAGCTGGCGCTGGATGAGGCCCTGGCTGCGGCGCGAGAGGTTGGTGAACATCGCGTTGATGTTGCCGCGGAGGAGGGCCTGCTCGGCGGCGAGGCGGACGGCCTCGCTGTGCACCATGTCGAAGGCGTGGGCCACGTGGCCGATCTCGTCCGCGGAGTCGACGGCGACGGGTTCGACGGTGACGTCGACGTCGTGCGGGTCGCTCTCGGAGAGCGTCTTGACCAGCTCGGGCAGCCGCCGCTCGGCGACGTCCTCGGCCGCGGCCTGCAGGCGGGTCAGCGAGCGCACCATCGAGCGGGCGATCAGACCGGCGCCACCGAGGGCGACGAGGAGCACGAGGGCGACGGCGCCGGCGATGATCAGGGCGTCGGTGTCGGCCTGGGACTGGAGGTCCTGGGCCTTGCCGTCCAGGTTCTCCAGCAGCTTGGACTCGATCCGCTGCTCGGCCTTGATCTTGGCGGTGGCCTTCTCGAACCAGTCCTTGTAGGTGACCGGGTCGGTCTGGTGGATACCGCTCTGCTGGAGGATCGAGCGCGAGTAGCGGTCGGCGTCGGCGACGACGTTGTTGTAGCTCAGCTGGCCGCGCAGGTTGTCCAGGTCGTGCGCGGTGTAGATGTTGTTGAACGTCGTGAGCGCGTTGTCGTAGGTCGTGCGCAGGCGGATACCGAAGGACTCGTCGCTCAGGCTGAGGTCGGGGGCCCTGGGGTTGGCGAGCGCGGCGCTGATCAGGGCGCGCTGCTGCGAGGTCGCGTCCTTGGCCAGCGAGAACTGCTGGAGGGCGCGGGTCGCGACGACGAGGTCCTTGTTGTTCGACGCGAGCGCTATGTCCTGGGTGATGGACAGCAGGTCGCGGATGATCACGTCGTACGCGGTGATCGTCGACTGGATGTTCTGATTGTTCTGGTACGGCGTGTTGCGCGCGTCCGAGATCGAGTTGAGGTCCTTGCGGATCTGGAACAGCAGCGCCTTTCCGCCGGAGAGTTCGAGGTTCTCGAACTTGTCCGAGGAGGCGGTGAAGGTCCGGCTCAGGTCGTCGGTGGTCTTGCGCGCGGAGACGATGTCGTCGTCCAGCGGGTCGTTCGGCCGGTTGGTGATCGGGCCCGCGCTGATGTCGCGCTCGGTCTGCAGGGCGTCGGCGAGGTTGGTCGCCTTCTTGGCCAGGTCGGACAGGTTGGCCATCTGGGCGAGCTGCTGCGAGGCCTGCATCGAGGTCTGGATGCGCAGGCCACCGAGGACCAGCGAGACCAGGACGGGCAGCGCGAGCAGCGCGATCAGTCGGGTCCGGATCCGCCAGTTGCGCATCGCGAGCCGGCTCAGACCGGTGGCGCGGCGCCGGGTGAGGGACTTGCGGAGCTTGTCGCGGGCGGACTTCCGGTCCTGGCCGTCCTGGTCCGGGTGGCCCGGGCCCTCGGGCGTTGTCGGGTCGGCCGGGCCACCGGGGGCCGCCGCCTGCTGGGGGGCTGCCACAGGCTCGCGCGACTCCGGGTTCCCCGCGGCGCCGCTACCCCTCTTGAAACGTCCCTGCACTGGCGTCGCAACCTCTGGACCGGGCGTCCCGCCGCGTCGCCACGGCCTGGACGGTGTCGAGTTTCCATCCGCACCCCGGCCGGTCCGGGAGAGCGGGCACCGGGGTGGACTGCTCCCTACCCACGGTCCGTGGCATTCCAGCACAGCGAGGGAATCCCAACAAGGGCCGCCGGGAACCATCGGTCACCGCTACCGACCGCGTGCGCGGTTTCACGGACTGTGCGGTAACCGGACCGGAATACCGCCTTTTTCGGACACTCGTCCGATACATGCCAACGGGACCCTAGATCGAAAAGAGTCGCAGACCTGCCTGAATGCCCGTTATCGGCCGTTTGTCGGGAAATTCCGATACGGCGAAATGTCGGATATCGGAGATTTGCGGCCCTATTCGTGAGGAAAATCACAGCCGAATGTGTAGCTTTGGTCACGGTCCCTGTGGAATGAGATCTCGTAACCTGGCTGCATCCGGAGCACGGCCCCGATCAGCCTGCCCAGAATCCCTCCGAACCAATCGGAACCCACTCAGGCCGGTGCCGCCCCGTCGTGGCGCGCCCGGTCGCGAACACGAGGTGCTGACTCGATGTCCCAGCCGAAGAAGGCCACCAAGTCCACGCTGTCCTGCCGCTCCACGGCGAACCCGCGCCGGACCACGCTGGCCTCGGTCGAGGACTTCAGCAAGATCCCCGGCGCCCGCAAGCCCGAGGACGCCGTCACCTACTCGACCGACCTGCCCGAGAGCACCGCGAACCCGCGCCGCACCAAGCTGATGGTCGCGCCGGTGATCGTCCCCCTGGACTGATCCCCGGTCCGATCCCGTCCCGCACCGCGCGAAGGGCGCCGCAGCCGAAACCGGCCGCGGCGCCCTTCGCGTTCGCTGGGCACCTACGCGATCGCGTAGGTGC
>NZ_JBFBDY010000495.1:0-4754 GCF_040683475.1 Kitasatospora sp. NPDC093558
GCGGCCGCCAACAAGAGCAAGGAGGAGGCGCAGAAGGCCGCCGCCGACGCCAAGGCCGCCGTCTTCACCAAGCAGTGCACCGACACCCTCGACGGCCAGCTGCAGAACCAGACCGCCACCGTCGACTCCAGCGGCCGGGTCTCCTTCATCGAGGCCGTCCCGCAGGGCGACATGAAGACCGAGCAGCTCAAGGACAACCTGGGCCGCTGCACCGCCGGTGACTACGTCATGGGTCACGGCGACGTCATGATCAAGAACGTCGACCCCAAGATCTGGCACGACGACGGCAAGGGCCAGGACGTCTGCGACGTCACGGTCAACGTCAAGGTCACCGGCACGGTCAACTACGTCATGAAGACCTGCCCGGAACCGGGCCTGTCGATCGCGGCGTGCACCGGCAAGTACACCGTCTGGAACACCGTCGTCGTCGGCAGCACCCAGGTCAACGACCAGCGCGACGAGACGTTCCAGCTCGGCTACTTCGACTACCGGCTGCACTACTCGCCGGAGGCGCAGCGGGGCCAGATCCTGTGGCACGCGCTGAGCGACGACTTCGTCAAGTGCTACCACGACCCCGGTATCAACGCGCACTGCGCGTGGGCGGCGTCCAACTTCATCCCCTGGGGCACCCTCGCCAAGGGCGTCAAGGTCATCGTCGCCTTCCGCTTCGCCCTGGAGGCCGGCGTCGGCATCGAGGACGCCAAGCTCGCCGTCCAGGCCACGCTCGACGGCTACAGCCAGGCGGCCCTGAGCAAGCTGACCTCCACGGCCGACGCGGTCGCCAGGTTCCGCCAGACCCTGAAGGACGGCATCGGGACCGAAGAGGCGCTGAAGGCCCTGAAGGCGGACCAGAACGTCGACCGCGAGCTGGTCGACGAGCTCGCGGACGAGGCCTCGCTCGGGGCCGACCTGCGCAAGGGCTGCCTGGTGACGCGCAACAGCTTCCCGGCCGGCACCCTCGTGCTGATGGCCGACGGCACGCGCCGTCCCATCGAGCGGGTCCGCGCGGGGGACTCGGTCACGGCCACCGATCCGGCCACCGGTGTCACCGGCGCGCAGCGCGTCGAGAGCACCATCTACACCCCCGAGGACCGTGACTTCACCGAGCTCACGATCGCGGCGCCGGACGGCACTTCGGCCACCGTCACCTCCACCGACCACCACCCCTACTGGTCGCAGGGCGCCCGCGCCTGGCGCGGTGCCGCGGAGCTGGTGGCGGGCGACAGCGTCCGCACCGCCGACGGCCGGGCCGTGCGGATCACCGGGACGCGGCACTGGACGGCGCCGCAACCCGCGTACAACCTCACCGTCGGCAGTGTCCACACGTATTACGTGTTCGCGGGCGATACGCCGGTCCTGGTGCACAACAGCACGTGTGAACCGCAGTTCCGCACGGACACCTCACACATTTTCCGCACCGGTCATCCCGGGCACCTGACGACCGACACCCCGGAGAACCGTGCGCTGATCATGCGCGCGATCCACCCGGACAACCTCCGTCAGACGATCACGCTGCCCAACGGCGGCGGCACGCTCGACAAGTACTTCCTGACGCTGGAGGACGGCACCCAGGTGTGGGCGGAGGTGCGGAACGGAACTACCATCACGAACGGAGGATTGAACCCGACCCCCCGATAGTTAGGCCTTCATGAGCAGCTATTCGATGAACGAGCACGAGGCGTTCGAGGCGATGTCCAAGTTCATTTGGCAATTCGCCAACCGCGCGGGAGACGATCTGCTCACGCTGCTGGGGGACATCTCGCTGGAAGCGGACGGGAAACCCACCGATCCGGCGGCATGGACGGACTGGATGGAATGCGTCCGGTCCACCATGGAGAAGAATTCGTAAGCCGGCCGCGGAGCCGGGCGGATCCCGGTTGAACCGGCCGCCCGGGGGCGTTCCCGGTGGATGACGCAGGCCCCGTCGGAGTGAACTCCGGCGGGGCCTGCGGCCGTCCCGGCGCCGCCGCGGGAGGGGGCGGGTCACCTAACAGCAGTGCCATGTCACACCCTTGCGGTGGCATGTAACCTGTGACATTGTTCTGACGCTGAATCCGGTGACAGGTTGTCGTCAAGGTCCCCCTCCCTCATGCCTCGTGGCTGACGCTCCGTTGCTCATCTCCCCCACTCAGGACAAGGACACCGCAGTGCGTCTGCGCCAATCCCTTCCCCTTCTCGTGGCCGGCGCCCTCGCCGGTTCCGCGTTCATGCTGCCGACCCCCGCCCTCGCCTCGCCGGGCGCGCCCGCCGCGGCTCCCGCAAAGGCCGCCGCACCCGCCGTACCCGCCGCGCCCGCGCCGTTCGGGGCCGAGGTCGCCGTGGAGACGTCCGAGGCGATGGGGCGCACCGCCGCCCCGCTGCCGTCCGACCTGCTCGGGCAGGCGCTGCAGCCGGCCGGGACGGCCGTGCAGACCTCCGCGCGCACCGGCGCCAGGCCGGCGGCGCCCGCCCCCGCCAAGCACGCGATGGCGGCCAACTCGACGGCCGACGCCGCCAGTTGCACCCCGGCCGACTTCGCCTCCCGCAGCGGCGCCGACCTGGTCGCCTTCGTCCAGGGCTCGACCACCGACTGCGTCAAGACGCTGTACAACGTCACCGGCACCGACGCGGGCAACGTCTTCAAGCAGTCCCAGATGCTCGCCGTCGCGGGCGCCTTCCAGGCCCAGGCCGCGCACTACAGCGGCGACAACTCCGCGAACATCCTGCAGCTCGTGCTCTTCCTGCGCGCCGGCTACTACGTCCAGTCCACCCTCCCGGCCGCCGTGGGCCCCTACGACGCGAAGCTCACCACCGCCGTCAAGGCCGGCCTGGACGCCTTCTTCGCGAGCGCGCACTGGAGCGACGTCAGCGACGCCAACGGCCCCGTGCTCAGCGAGGTGCTGGTCCTCACCGACAGCGCCAACGTCCAGGACCGGTACCTGAACGTCTACAAGCAGGTCCTGAACGGCTACAACAACGGCTACAACGCGTTCCCGAAGATGGTCAGCGCCGTCAACGCCGTGCTGTGGGCGCCGCTGTGGCGGGCCAACTGGAACCCCGACTACGTCAGCGCCATCACCGCGGACCCGAGCGTCATCACCGCGCTGTCCGACTTCGCGCAGAACCACCGGGACCTGCTCACCACCGCCAACGCCTTCCTCGACGTCAACGCCGGCAACGACCTCGCCCGCACCGCCGGCGACGGCGGCGCCGTCGAGACCTTCACCAAGCCGCTGGTCAAGCAGGTGCTCGACACCACCCCGATATCCGGCGCCATCGGCAAGCTGTACGTGTACACCGCGTACAACGCCAACAAGTACGACACCGCGCAGTGCTCCTACTACGGCACCTGCGACCTGCCCGGCAAGCTCACCGCCGCCGTCCTGCCCGACACCCTGGTGTGCGACAACCGCACCATCCGCGGCGAGGCCCTGTCCGCCGAGGACCTGGCCACCGTCTGCGCCAGCCTGCGCGGCGAGGACGGCTTCTTCCACACCATGGTCAAGGACAACGGCCCCATACCCGGCCAGTACGGCAAGACCATCACCCTCGCCGTCTTCTCCAACCGGGACGACTACCTGACCTACTCCTGGGCCATCTACAACAACTCCACCGACAACGGCGGCCAGACCGTCATGGACGTCACCGACCCCGCCAACAAGCCGGTGTCGGTCATGTACCAGAAGGCGTGGAACGACGGCTTCCCCGCCAACGTGTGGAACCTCAACCACGAGTACACGCACTACCTCGACAACATCTACGACATGAAGGGCAACTTCACCACCGAGATCTCCGTCCCGGACATCTGGTGGATCGAGGGCGTCGCCGAGTACGAGTCCTACGCCTACCGCGGCACCACCGACACCCAGGCGATGACCGAGGCCGCCGCGCACCGCTACAAGCTGAGCACCGTCTTCCAGAACACGTACGCCAACTCGGACACCGTGCGCACCTACCCGTGGGGCTACCTGGCCGTGCGCTACATGCTGGAGAAGCACCCCGGCGACGTGTACACCATGCTCGGCCACTTCCGCACCGGCGACTACCAGGGCGGCTACGCGGTCTACAACAACCTCGGCACCTCCTACGACGCCGACTTCGACGCCTGGCTGAACGCCTGCGCGGCCGGTGCCTGCTACGCCGACGGGCCCACCGCCCTGTTCGACCAGTCCGTCAGCGGCCCCACCGTCACCCTCACCGACAAGTCCGTGGAGACCAACTCCCAGGCGCAGCTGGCCTCCTGGCACTGGACCTTCGGCGACGGCACCTCCTCCGACGAGCGCAACCCGGTGCACAGCTACGCCAGCCCCGGCACCTACACCGTCGCCCTGACCGTCACCGACAGCGCCGGCAAGTCCGCCAGCTCCCCGTCCTCCGTCACGGTCACCACCGGCGCCGGCACCACCCTGCCGACCTGCACCGACCCGCGCACCGACGCGCTCGGCCAGAACTGCTCGCGCCCGAACCAGGCCCGCACCGCCGGCAGCCTCGACTACTTCTACCTCTACCTGCCGGCCGGCACCACGACGCTGAAGGTCTCCACCTCCGGCGGCACCGGCAACGCCTCCCTCTACTACAACGCCGACACCTGGGCCTCCCCCGGCGCCTACACCGCCTCCTCCACCAACCCCGGCACCACCCAGAGCCTCACCGTCACCAACCCGACGGCCGGCTACCGCTACGTCAGCCTCTACGCCAACACCGACTTCAGCGGCGTGACGGTCAACGCCCAGTTCTGACCCCCGCACGCAGGAACGGCGAAGGGCGGCGCGTCC
>NZ_JBFBDY010000496.1:0-4749 GCF_040683475.1 Kitasatospora sp. NPDC093558
AACGGTGCTGGCGTCGTTCGCCACGTCACGTCCTCCATGCAATGGGGTGTGGATCGCCGGGCCGGTCGCGGTCCGGTGGGTCGGAAGCCTTTGTGCGCCTTCGGCATGCCGCCGCCTCCTGCGCTCGGGCGTGTCCCCTGTGGCCAGCGTCCACGTCCCGTCCGCCGAGGGCAACCGGGGTTCAGGCCACGCCGCGCGGCCGGAACTGGACGCTGATCCGCGGGCCCACCGGCCGCGCCGTCTTCGGGACGGCGTGCTCCCAGGTCCGCTGGCAGGAGCCGCCCATCACCACGAGGTCCCCGTGCCCGATCCGGTGCCGCACGACGGCCCCGCCGCCGTACCGGGGCCGCAGCAGCAGGGCGCGCGGCTCGCCGACGGAGAGGATCGCGACCATCGTGTCCTCGTGGTTCCCGCGCCCGATCCGGTCGCCGTGCCAGGCGACGCTGTCCCGTCCATCGCGGTAGTAGCACAGGCCCAGTGTCCGGAACGGCTCGCCCAGCTCCCCGGCGTAGTGCGCGCTGAGCGCCTCGCGCGCCTCCGCGAGCACCGGGTGCGGGGCCTCGGCGCCCTCGGGGTAGGACGCGAGCAGCCGCGGGACGTCCACCATGCGCTCGTACATCTCCCGGCGCTCCGCCCGCCAGGGCACCTCCGCCGCCAGTCGTTCGAACACCCGGTCGGCTCCGTGCAGCCACCCCGGCAGCACGTCGAGCCACGCCCCGTCCCCGAGCACCACCCGCCGCACGCCCCGCAGCGGCCCGAGGCGGATGTCGTCGTCGCCGGGGTCGTCGAACAGCGAGGGCTGGAGGTGAACGGTGCCGTGCATGGCTTCAGCCTACGCCCCTATTCGAACATCTACTCGAATAAGGTGGGGTCAGCCGTTGCGGTGGAGGTCGCACTGCTGCTGGATCGCGCTGGGGGCGTCGCTGCTCACGATCGAGACGTGCGGCGTCGGGCCTGCGGCGGGGGCGTCCTCGGTGGTGCAGACGAGCTGCTGGATCGCGGTGGTGCTGAGCGAGGCCGTCGGCCAGGACAGGCGCAGCGTGACGGCGCCGGGGGTGGCGGTGGCCTGGACCTTGCCGGTCGCGGGCAGGTCGCTGTAGAGGCCGGTGCGCCGTTCGGCCGGGTCGGGGCCGCTGAGCAGGCTGTCGAGGGTCTTCTGGAGGTCCTCGCGCTGGGGGCCGGGGCGGATGGCGAGCCGGATGCCCTGCGGGCCGGGGAAGTAGAGCCGGGTGCCCGGTTCGATGCCGGTGGCGGGCAGGCCGCTGCGGACGGGGCCGGTGCTCGGGATCGAGCAGCCGCACGCGAGCAGGAGCAGCGCGGTGGCGGCGGCCAGCCGGCGGGGGGTCGTCACTGGTCCTCCGAGGTGGTGCCGAGGGGCAGGACGAGGGTGAACACCGCTCCGCCCGCGGGGGAGTTGGCGGCCTCGATGATGCCGCCGTGCAGGCGGGCGTTCTCCTGGGCGATGGCGAGGCCGAGCCCGCTGCCCTCGGAGCGGGCGCGGGACTTGTCGGCCTTGTAGAACCGGTCGAACAGGTGCGGGAGTTCGTCGGGCGGGATGCCCGGGCCGCGGTCGGTGACGGTGAGCACCAGCTGGTTGCCGGCCTCCCGCAGGGCGAGGTGCACCGGCGGGCGGCCGTGGCGCAGCGCGTTGCCGGCGAGGTTGGCGACGATGACGTCGAAGCGGCGCGGGTCGAGCCGCACCGGCAGGGCGGCGGGCAGGTCGGTCTCGATCCGGTCGGTCCAGCCGCGCAGGTCGAGGGTCTCGCGCACGGCGGAGGCCGCGTCGACGTCCTCGGTGCGCAGCGGGGCGGCGCCGGCGTCGAGGCGGGAGATCTCGATGAGGTCGTTGACGAGGCGGGTGAGCCGCTGGGTCTCGTTGCTGATCATGCGCAGTGCGGTGCCGGTGTCGGGCGGGAGCTGTTCGGCGTCCTCGTCGAGGATGTCGGTGACGGCGAGCATCGCGGCCAGCGGGGTGCGCAGCTCGTGCGAGACGTCGGCGGCGAAGCGGCGGCCCTGGCTCTCGATGGCGCGCAGTTCCTCGATGGTGCCCTGGAGCGTGCGGGCGGTGTGGTTGAACGTCTTGGAGAGCTGGGCGAGTTCGTCGTGGCCGGTGACGGTGAGCCGGGTGTCGAGCCGGCCCTGCGCGAGGGCGCGGGCGGCGTCGCCGAGGGC
Source organism: Kitasatospora sp. NPDC093558 (assembly GCF_040683475.1). Lineage (NCBI taxonomy): Bacteria > Bacillati > Actinomycetota > Actinomycetes > Kitasatosporales > Streptomycetaceae > Kitasatospora > Kitasatospora sp. NPDC093558. The sequence goes on from NZ_JBFBDY010000496.1 coordinate 2,173, forward strand.
CCGGACCGGGAGCAGCACCTGCCGGGCGGCGAGCAGGGCGAGCCCGGCGGCGAGGACGGCGGCGAACACGCCGGCGCCGGCGGCCCCGGCGAGCACCTCGTCGGCGGCGCCCTGTTCGCGGTCGAGGGGGAGGACCGCGTAGACGGTGAGGCCGGAGGGGGTGCCGGAGCCGGGCGGCGTCCTGGCGGGGACGCCGGTGGTCACGCCGGACGGGGCGTAGGTGACGGGCACCCCGGCGGCGAGCCACGGGTGGCCGTCGGCGGCGAAGCGCTGGAACGCGGCGCGGCCCGAGCCGACGGTGGCCTGGAGGGTGGGCGGGACGGCGACGGGCTGGGTCCACTCGGAGTGGATCGTCCCGTAGGAGGCCAGGATGCGCCAGTCGCGGAAGCCGTTGGTGCCGGACAACTGTCCGGCGAGGCGGTCGAGTTCGGCCTGGGTCGGGGGGAAGGGCAGGGCGGGGGAGAGGACGTCGATGCGCCGGCGCAGCTCGTCGAGGGTGGTGTCCTGGGTGAGGTCGAGGGTGGAGTTGGTCGCGGCCCGGTAGGTGAGGGCGGCGGTGGCGAGCGCGCTGAGGGCGGCGACGGCGACGAACGCGGCGAGCATGCGCGGGCGCAGCCCGGCGATGGCACGGCGCAGGCGCAGCAGGCGATGCCGTCCGCGGAGGGCGGGCCGTCGCGGGGTCGAGTGCTCGGCGGGCGGTCTGCCGGAGGGGTCGTCGGCCGGGGGGTTCCGGCGGGCGGTGCTCACAGCGGTCCGAAGCGGTAGCCGAAACCGCGGACGGTCTGGACGTAGCGGGGCGCGGCCGGGCTGTCCTCGATCTTGGCGCGCAGCCGGTTCACCCCGGCGTCGACGAGCCGGATGTCGTCCTGGCGGCCGAGGCCCCACACCGACTCCAGGAGCTGCTCGCGGCTGAACACGCGCCCGGGCGCGGCGGCGAGCTCCAGCAGCAGGCGCAGTTCGCCCGGGGCGAGGAGCAGCGGGACGCCGTGCTTGGTGACGGTGAGCGCGGCGCGGTCCAGGACGAGGTCGCCGAGCGTCTCGCGGACGGGCTCGGGACCGGGGCCGTCGGCGCGGCGCAGCACGGCGCGGATCCGGGCGTCCAGGACGCGGGACTGCGCGGGCTTGACCACGTAGTCGTCGGCGCCGGCCTCCAGGCCGAGCACGGTGTCGACGTCGCCCCCGAGGGCGGTCAGCATGATCACCGGAGTGGGGCCCTCCGCGCGCAGGCGGCGGCACACCTCCAGGCCGTCGATGCCGGGCAGCATCAGGTCGAGCACCACGATCTCGGGCGGCTCCCGGTGAGCCTCGGCCAGCCCCTCCTCGCCGGACGCGGCGGTGCGCACGGCGTGGCCCTGGCGGCGCAGGCCCAGCGCGAGCGCGTCGCGCACCGACGGGTCGTCCTCGATCAGCAGTACTCGTGGCATGTCAGCCAGTATCGGCGCTGGTCAGGCGTGCTCCGGACCATGGCGCGGGGCGGGCGGCCAGTTGTTGCGAAACCTGTCGCACGTCGTTGCGAAACGGACATACGCGGGTCACGGGACAGAACACCTAGGGCGTGTCTTTCGGGTCAGGTCGGAGGGCCGCGGCGTCAGGGTGCGTGCATCGCAAGGCGGAGGATGGGGGCACCTCCCAGCCGCCAGGCTGGGGGAGAGTCCATGCGGAGTATCGGCGACCGACGACAACGCAGCGAGGTGCGTGCCCTGGCGTCGCGGCACCCGGCCTGACCCGAAAGACACGCCCTAGGCCTTCGGGCCGGGTGCGACGGCGTCGGGGGTGCGGCCGTCCTGCGCCTGCTGGGCGCGGGCCGCGAGGAGGCGGGCGAAGGAGGTGAGGACGGGCGCGTCGGCGGGGGTCGCGTCCGCGCCGGAGTCGCTGACGTACAGGAGCGTCGTGCCGACCCGGACGAGGGCCTCCATGCCGGCCGGGCCGTGCGACCTGGCGGCGCTCTGGTCGCCGATCGACGGGAGCGGCACGGCCGCGGTGGCGTCGGCGCCGCCCACCTGCTCCAGCCTCGTGTCGAAGGCCCGCCCGGCCGTCGCGGCGGACGCGAACGTGACGACGACGAACTGCGCGCTGTGCCGCGATCCGGCGCGGAACGTCACGGTGGCGTAGGCGAGTTGCTGGTCGCAGGCGTCCTTGACGAAGCACGGCACGTCGTCGCCCGAGCTCGTCCCGGACTGCGGGCCGGTCTCGATCCGCCAGCCGCTCGGCATCGCCCCGGGGTCGGGCAGGACGCCCTGCGCCTGGGCGGGGTCGCGCAGCGCCGTGGCGGCGTGGTCGAAGCCGTGCACGCCGGGCCGGAGGAGCGGCCGGTTGCCGAGGTTGATCCCGAGGGCGACCAGCGACGCGACCACCACCAGGGCGAGCGTCACCAGGATCCCGCCGGTCGCGCGCCGGCCGTTCGGCGGCTTCACCCGGAGCTGGACCGTCCCCCCGTCGCCGGGGCCGGCCTTGAGGTGGACGGTCGGCGGGTCCGCGGGCTCCGTCCTGAGCTGGACCGTCGAGGGGCGGTCCGCGGGCGGACCCAGCTCCGTCGAGAGCAGGTAGCGGGCGAACGCCGGGTCCTCGGCGAGCAGC
>NZ_JBFBDY010000497.1:0-4745 GCF_040683475.1 Kitasatospora sp. NPDC093558
GGACCGACTGCCCGACGGTCGCGGGGGCGGTGCCGATGGCGGCCGGGGTGATGTCCGCGATCGGGGAGGCGAGGCGGGCCAGGGCCACGTCGCGGTCCGGCTGGGTCGTCCAGCCGGTCACCGTCAGCGAGTGGGCCCCGAACGTGGCCGTCGACTGCCGGTTGCGGAACCAGCTGGCGGGCTGGGGCGGGTCGGACGGGAGGATGCCGAGGCAGCTCTTGGTCGTCAGCACCCACTGGGCGGCGACCAGCGTGCCGGTGCACCCGTGGGCGGCGGGCTCGCCGGGCTGCCCGACCGTGATGCGGCCGATCGCCGGGAAGGCGCTCGCGGTCGACGCGGCCGGCCCGTCGGTGGCGTTCAGCTGCAGCAGCGTGGTCGCGTTGGTGGCGGTGCCCTCGCCCACCGCTTTCCACGTGTTCTTGTCGAGGTCGACGCTGGTGACCTTGCCTTCGGTGTTCAGCGTGGCCTTGACCGCGTGGTCGTCACCCTTGATGAGGTAGACCTGCGGGATCTCCATCGAGAGGGAGGCCGTGCGGTCCGTGATCCTGAAGCAGACCTCGCTCGGGTTCAGGACGCGGCTGTACAGGTGGACCAGGCCGGGCCCCGACGCACAGTCGGCGAGCACGATGTGCCCGTCGCCCGACTTCAGGGTGATGCCCCGGTCGGCGAGGATCTTCGCGGCGTCGGGGTAGGAGAAGTCCTCCACCGGCGCGGACAGGGCCGGCGCGGCGGCCGTCGCCGGCGACGAGAACGTGGCCATGACGGGTACTGCGAGGGCCGTGACCAACGGCCATATCAACCTACGACTCAAACGCAAGTGGACTCCCGGAAGATGTGCCCGGGAAACGCCGCTACCTGCGCCAACGCCCCCGAGCCGGCAATTTCAAACCTCGCGGACGGTAGTGGCCGAGATTCACCGGCGTCAATTTGGACATGACCACTGCTTTGGTGCATTCATGAGGGTCTTTCAGCCACGTGACGGCCCCGCCCGGTCTCCGGCCGTCGAACATCGGCTCACGAACCCGATGAATCCGGGCAATCCGTCCCGGCACGCACCGCCGGGGCGGTGCGGCCCCGTGACAGGCATCACAGGTCACAGGTAGCGCCAGCACATGGTGTAGGCGAGCGAGGGGTAGGCGGTGGGTTGCCGTGTCGTCCAGCCGTAGCCCTGGCAGTAGGCGGCGTCGCTGTACTTGTAGCTGCGCCCCACGACGACGACGTTCGACCTGGCGCAACTGCCCACGTTGGTGAACGTCGCGTCCTCCGCGCTCCCGGTCATGGAGAGACACTCGCCCACGGTGGCGTAGGCGGCGTCGTCCGGGAAGACGTACGACAGGCAGAGCAGGACCTTCCGGCTGGCGCTGGGCGCGTCGTTGATCTTCTTCCACTGGTTGTAGTTCGGCCACCCCTTGCACTGCGACTCGTCCGTGTTGCCCTGGTAGACGGCCAGGACCTTGAAGCTCCCGGACGCGCACGGCACCACGCGCCACGGCCCGCCGGTGCTGGCCCCGGTGACGCAGTCGTCCTTGTGTGCGTGGAAGGCGCCTTCGGAGCTCAAGTAGCTCAGGCAGAGCACCCGTTGGGCCCGTGCGGAGGTGACGCTCTCGTCGCTGTCGGTCACGTCGTCGCAACTGCGCAGGTCCGTGGTGTTCTCGAAGACCCTCAGGACCTTGAACGCCCCGGGCGTGCAGGTGGCGGTGGCCAGGTCGGCGGAGGTGTCCGTGCCGTGGTCGTAGAAGCAGGATCCGACGCTCGCCGTTTCGATCAGGCTCTTGGGCACGGGTGTTGGAGTCGGGGTCGGGGCCGGTGGCGGCGTGTACGGGGGAGGCGTGTACGGCGGAGGCGGCTCGGGCGTGTAGGTGGACGGGTGCCACGAGGAGACGGGCGGCACGGGGTGCGGCGAGGGCGGCTCGATCGCCTGGTGGGATCCGCCGCCCAGGTGCGCGAACACGATCGCGAGGACGACGGCCACGATGACGGCGGCGATGGCGACCCCGGCGACGACCGGCGGGGTGTTCCTGGTGGTCGCCAGGACGGGAGGCTGCGTGTACGCCGGTACGGGGACAGGCCAGGCGTGTGGCGAGAGGGGCACGGTGCCACCGGCCGGTGCGTCCGACGCCGTGGCGCTCGCGGCCCGTAGGTACTCCGCCCACAGGGCCGGTGACGGCCGGCCGGCCGGATCGGGGCCCAAGGAACTCCGGGCCAGATCGCCGAGTGCCGGGCTCATCGCGCTCAGGGACGTGGGGTCGGTGGCCGTCTGGTCACGGGCGAACAGGCGCACCGCGAGCAGTGCGAGCTTGAACACGTCCCCGGCGGGGGTGGCCCGCTCCTCATGGGCGGGGAGCTGCCAGTCGGGCGTCTCGGCCTGCGGCAGCGCGCTCGCACCGCGCAGCCGCATGGCGTCGGAGTCGATGAGGAAGCACTCGGGCCGGCCGGTGGTGGTGAACAGCAGGTTCTTCGGGGACAGGTCGCCGACGGCGATGCCGATGCGGTGCAGCCGGGTCAGGGTGGCGGCGAGGTCGGCGAGGAGCAGCAGCCGGTCCCGGTCGCTGACGACCAGTCCGACGCCGGCGACGTACCCGTCGTCGTTGAGGAGGAACTCCAGGTTCGCGAGGCGCTTCGCCGCCGGGGCGGTGCCGCTCAGGCTCCGGAAGTCGAACAGGAACCGCTCGGGGGCGGCCCGCATGAGGAAGCCCGTCGTGCGTCCCCGGTCCTCGACCAGGGCGGCGGGCCAGGCGGTCTTCTCGCACAGCCACCTGGCCTCGGCCCCGGACAGTTCGCCGAGCAGTCCCACCATGGCGGCCAGCGCGCGGCCGTCGAGGCTGGGGAGCACGTCCGCGCCGTACTCCTTGTAGACGACGTCCCAGCCGCCTCCGTCGGCTTCGTTGATCCTCTTGTTGAGCACGCGGTGGACCGTGCCCTGGCCGCCCTGCCCGAGTCGGGGGCCGAGGAGGAGCGAAGCGCGTTCGACGGCGGGCGGACGGTCGGCGGTCATCGCCGCGCCTCGGTGCTCCGGGGCCAGACCACGAGGAGGGTCCGGTCGTCGTCGAAGGTCTCCCGGGAGAAGTCCAGGACGTGGGCGAGCCACAGGGGCGTCGGCGGTTCGGCGAGGTAGCGGGCGAACAGGGCGCCGACCTGTCCGTCCCCGTCGCCGAGGGGGTCCCCGAAGCCGTCGGTGCCGACCAGCAGCGCGGTTCCGCGGGCCAGCCGCAGGCCGGTGTGGTCGAGCCGGTCGGGTACGTGGGGCAGCGGTGTGACCTCGTTGGTGACGATCGGGGTGTCCGCGCCGGTCTTCGGGTGGAACAGCGGGTGGTACCGCCGGTGCGGGCGGTCCAGCAGCCAGGCTCCCGAGTCGCCGATCCGGCAGAGGGCGACGACGGGTCCGTCGGGGTCGGGCCGGACCACGCCGGTCACCAGGGTGGTCGCGTAGAGCCGGGCGACCTCGGCCGGGTCCGGTTCCCGGCCCGGCGAGCGCCAGCGGGCGACCTGCCACAGCCGCCGCGCCGCGTGGTTCACGACGTCGTGGAGGTCGAGGTGTTCCGGACCGCGGTTGAGCAGGTGGAGCGTCCTGGAGACCGCGGCGCGGCAGGCCTCGGCCGCGCCGAGTTCGGGGCTCGTCGCGTCCGAGACGCCGTCGGCCACCGCGAACGCGACGATGCCCGTGGGGTCGTGCACGGCCGCGCGGGCGGCGTCCTGGCGCGGCTGGGAGTAGTAGCGGTGCCTGGCTCCCCGGACGGAGGCGAAGCGCACGGTGAGGTCCGCCGTGGACCAGCCGTCGCACTCGGTGTCGGGGAAGTCGAAGACGTGCTGCCGGGGCGGCCGTGCCTCGAACTCGACCCCCGGGACGCCGACCGTGATCGGCCGCCACGGCGCGGGGCCGGCCGGTTCGGGCGCAGCCGGGTCGGACGCCGCCCGTGGCCGGTGGGCGCCGTCGGCGCGCGGCCCGGTCACAGCCCGACCTCGTCGATGGCGAGGGTGAACTGGTCCGGCCGGTTGACGACGAGGTGGGGGCGCTCCGAGTTCAGGGCGCGGCCGGAGGCGACCAGGCTCGCGGTGAGCGAGTGGAAGAACTCGGAGACGGCCAGGCCGATGTCGACCCCCGGCCTGGCCATGAAGGCGAATTCCGGGCGGGTGGCGACGTCGAGCATGGTCTGCGCCTCCGCCTCCCCGATGCCACAGGCGATGATGTTCGGTGCGGTCGGCGTCAGGGCCCGGTCGGTGAGCCGGGCGTGCGGGTGGCGCCAGGCGTCGCCGTCGGTCGGCTGGCCGTCGCTGAGGAAGAACACCACGGGACGGTGCACCTTGTAGCCCTGGCCGCGCAGCCATTGCACGTCGGTCGGTATCCGTTGGAGCAGGTCGGTGAACACGGCCCCGTAGTCGGTCAGTCCGCGGATGATCACCTGGGGCAGGGCGGTCTCGGTGCGCATGTCGGCGACGGCGAGGCGGACCTGGACGTCGTCGGAGAAGCCGAGGACGGCCAGCCGGAGCTTGGCCGCCACCATCGGCTCGGCCCGCAGTCCCTCGCACAACGAGACGAGGCCGTCGGACAGTTCATCGCGGTACGGGCCCATGGAACCCGATTCGTCCGCCAGGACGTAGGCGGGCAGCAGCACACCCTTGATCTCGGCCATCGTCTCCCCGTTCGTGGTCGTCGCCGTGGTTGTTGTGGTTCCGCCTGGACGGCTTACGGCAGGAGCGCGCGGACGGCCTCGTCCAGCGCCTCGATCTCGGTGGCGACCGCGGCG
>NZ_JBFBDY010000498.1:0-4743 GCF_040683475.1 Kitasatospora sp. NPDC093558
GTCGCCACTGCGGGTCGCGTCGACGCCCGGCGACAGCGCCAGAACGGCGGCCGGCAACGGCAGGCCCGCGTCCCGGGCGGCGAGGCAGGCGGTGACGGCGAGCCCTCCGCCGGCGGAGTCCCCCGCGAACACGATCGACGAAGGATCCTCGCCGCGGTCGAGGAGGGCGCGGTAGGCGCTCAGCGTGTCCTCGATCGCCGCCGGGAACGGGTGCTCGGGGGCGAGCCGGTAGTCCAGCGAGTACGCCCCGACGCCGGTCCTGGCCACGAGGTTGCCCGTCAGCGACAGCGCCGTGCGGGGCGAGCCGTACACCCAGCCGCCGCCGTGGAAGTACAGGATCGTCCCGGCGCGCGGCGCACCGTCCGGCTCGACCCTGAGTGCGGGCCGGCCGCCGAGCGTCGTCTCCGTGGTGCGGATGCCGTCCGGCACGATCATCCCGGCCATCAGCACCTCGAATCCGGCCCGGATCTCCTCGACGGTCCGGGGACCCTCCGGGCGCGGCTGCCGCAGCATCGCGTCGATCCGCGCACGCTGTTCCCTGCTCATGGTGGTGCTCCCCTCGAAAGTAGCTGCCGCTACACTATATGCCGTGGCATCTACATCGAGGGGTGAGACGGTGGATCTCCCGGAGTTCTTCGCCGACCTGGTCCGCTGCGAGACCCGGCTCTACAACGCGCTCAACGACCGGCTCCGCGCCCGGCACGGCATCGTGACCTCGCAGTTCGAGTTCCTGCGGTACGTGCGCGACCACCCCGGAGCCCGCGTGGCGGACCTCGCCGCCGAGTTCGCCGTCGGCATCGGGGCGACCAGCAAGAGCGTCGACCGCCTGGAGAAGCAGGGCTGGGTCCTCCGGCAGCCGAACCCCTCCGACCGCCGCTCCTCACTGCTGACCCTCACCCAGGACGGCACCAGGCTCGCCGACGAGGCGGAGCGGACGGTCACGGCAGGGCTGGCCGAACTGATCGGCGGCACCCTCGACGACGCGTCACTGACGGCCGCCGCACAGGCACTCGCGACGCTGCGCTCCGCACTCGAACGCCGCCAGGTCGGCATGCCCACGGGCTGATCCACGCCGTTCGGCGGCAGACGGGCTTCCCCCTCGGCCCTCGCCGCGCATCACTCGTACCGGCTCCACAGCCGTCCGACGGGCGGCTCCGCGCGGATCTCGGCCGCCGCGAAGGACACGTCCTTGCCCCGCCCGGCGAGCACGACGCGCTTCCCCGTGATCGTGGCGCGGGTCGTGGGCCAGCCCGACCAGGCGTCCACCGCGAAGTCCGTCACGCCGACGCAGACCAGCACGAACTCGACCGCGTTGTGGCCGCGCTCGCGCCACAGGTCGGCGGCACCGGCCGGGACGGCGAAGGCGGAGAACCTCAAGGTGACGGACGACTCGCGTTCGTCGACGAGGACGGAATCCAGGCCGTAGGCGCTCAGCGGGGGTGGTGGCGCGCCGAGGACCTCGCGGAGCGTCCCGGGATTCACCACCTCGGCGGACCAGTCGTGGTCGTGGTCGTGGTCATGGTCGTTCATAAAACACCTTCGCGGTCGTGGGCGGCAGTTCGGTGCCGTAGAGCCGCCGGTCGAGCGGGCTCACGAACCACCGCCGGGCCGCGTACGGCTCGGCGTCGCCGGAGCGGTAGGCGTTGAGATGCCCCGCTTCGATCGCCGCGTGGGCCGTGAAGTCGAGCGAGAACCCCGGCCCGCGCACCCCGACCGCGATCCGGCGCTCCCGGTCCCGCATGAAGCGGCTCAGCTCGACGTCGACCACGGTGGCGACGGGCACGCCCCGCATCCGCAGGTCCTCCTCCACACCCATGAACTCGACCTGCGCCTCGAACCGGTCACACCCGGCGTCCGTCCAGGCCTGCGGAGCGAGGTCGGGAAAGCGCGGGAACTCGACCCGCAACGTGACGCCGGCACCACGCGGATTCAGGTGCACCGACCGGAGCACCAGCCGCTCCAGGAGCGGCAGTTCGGTGTAGAGCGCGGTCAGCCGCTCGGAGCCGACGAGCAGCTCCGGCCACGCGTCGGCCGGCATGAGTCCCCCTCCGAGCGCCTCGGGCAGCGCCTTGACCTGGGATGATACTGCCCAAATGACTAGCCGACCCGCAGCCGTTCACCCGATGATTGCTCCATGAGTCTCGTCGTCCAGCGCATCCGCACCTCGTGGACCAAGGCCTCGCGGGGCGGCCCCGGGGCCGCGATCCGCAACGCCGCCCCTACCGCCTTCGCGCTGCCCGAGGGCCTGACCTCGGCCCTGCACGCCATCTCCATGCGGGAGTCGGACGCCTTCGCCCCGCACATGAGCGTGGCGGACCTGTCCGATCCCGGCGTCGTGCTCAAGGAGTCGGACGGCCTGCTGCGGGTCCACCGCCCGGAAGTGACGCCCTTCGGCATGCCCCTGCGCAACCGCCGCCCGCCGGCCGTCCGCCTCGCCCCCGGCGAATGGCTGCGGTGGCAGATCAACCACCGCTTCGCCGGTGGCTGGGAGGGCGCCTGGACCTACCGCCTCGACACCTTCAACATCGCGTACTGCCCCACATCACCGGACGTGTTCCTCGGCACCCCGACCCACCACATCGACGAGCTGGCCTATCTCCGCTGAGCCGCAAGCGGCGCGCTCACCTCGGTCGGCGGCCCGTGAGCGCCTGCCAGCGGTCGTGCGCGGCCTCGAGTTCCTTGCGGGCCTTCGGGATCCGCGGGTCGTCCTGCCAGCGGGCGGTGGTCTCGTCCAGGCGTTCCTGGGCGCGCGTCTGCTTGCTCGTGTCGCTCCTGGCGTTCTCGAGGTCGGCTTCGGCGTCCCGGATGCGGGAGGCGTTCCGGACCTGCAAGGCCTTGGCGTCCGCGATGGCGTTGTGGACGTCGACGACGAACCTCCGGAGGCGGTCCTCAGCGGTCTCCGCAGCGGGGTAGGTCAGCAGGTGCTGACGTCCGCCGGGGTCGACCACGTAGACGTGGCCGGCGTCCGCCGAGTGGTCGGAACGCACGGAGATCCCGTGCAGGGGCAGGTCGCTGCGCTCGTCGTCCGTCCTCACTTCGAGGACGTGCTGATAGAGGCTGAGCGGACCCAGTTCCTCGCGCAGCGTGCCGCGCCCGGGCTCCCGGAGGTCGGCGATCCGCTGCTCGATCTCGCGTATCCGGCGGCGGCGCGTGGCGGCGGCGGCGTCGACCCCGGCCTGGGCGCCGGACACCTCCTTCCGCCGGCTGCTCTCCAGGCGCCGCAGGGCACCCCGCGCGGTGTCGAGGTCGCGACGGGCACCGTCGTGCTCTGCCCCGAAGGTGTGCCGCCAGCTCCCCGGGTAGTGGTAGCAGTGCCAGCCGATGACGCCGCCGGCGGCCAGGACGATCAGCAGCATCCACCACAACACGCTCACGGCGCTCTCCCCTCAGGCAGCCACGGCGTCCGACCCGGGACCTGCCGGATCGGACGTCCCGACGACTATCCGCAGCCCGGTGCCGCTCGTCAACTCCCCCCGAGCCACGCCGAGCCGCTGGAACGCTCAGGCGCGGCCCGCGGCCAGCAGGGCGACGTGCGGGAGCAGCAGGAGCCCGTCGGGTGCGGTGAACTCGGCGCTCAGGATGCCGAGTTGGCGCCTGATCTCGGCCTGGACCTCGGCCGGCTGGCGGACCACGATCCGGCCGATCGTGGCCACTCCGCCGACCGGGCCGCTCCACCATTCGTCGATGTCCGCGCGGTGGTCCCACGCCAGGACCTCGCAGGTCGCCCCGTTCAGCCCGGCCGCCGTCAGCAGGTCAGTGAATCCCTGGGCGTTCCGCGGGAACCCCCCTCCGCTGAATGCCCTGCTCGACTCCGTGAGACCCTGAACGATGCCGATATCCGCGATCGTCATCGGGAGGGCGCACCCTTGCTCAGCGCACGCACCCCCGGGCGTACGCCGCGACGCCCGACGCTCATCGCCGTCAGCGGCCCGCCCGGGAGCGGGAAGACGACGCTGGCGCGCGCCCTGGCCGACGCGCCCGGGTGGCCGCTGGTGTGCCGGGACGAGATCAAGGAGCGGATGGTCGCGGCCGGCGCCGATCCCGCCGACGACCTCGATCTGCGGACGTTCGAGACGTTCTTCCGCAGCATCGGCGAGCTCGTGCGGTCCGGAACGAGCCTGGTGGCGGAGGCGGCCTTCCAGGACCGGCGGTGGCGCCCAGGCCTGGAGCCGCTCACCGGCCTGGCCGAGATCCGCGTCGTGCGCTGCACCGTCGATCCCGGGCTCGCCCACGCGCGCATCGCCCGTCGGGCCGCCGAGGAGCCCTCACGCGCCGTCCACGCGGACGCCGACCTCCTGCGCCGCATCGCCGAGGGCCGGCAGCCGATCGCGTCGTGGGTCCCGATCGCGCTCGACGTCCCCTGCCTGGTCGTCGACACCACAGACGGCTGGACGCCGCCGCTGGCCGCGATCGTCGAATTCGCCGCAACGTCGTGACCACAACGGCTTGACCGCGACGTCGTGACCACAGCGGCTTGACCACAGCGGCTTGACCGCAACAGCTTCCCCGCAACGGCGAACGACGCGGGCCCGCCCCGGCAGCGACACCAGGACGGGCCCGCACTCCCGTAACGACGACTACTGGCAGAACCCGTTCCTCGGCAGCCCGACGCACGGGCGCTCCATGCCCACGTGGTCGCCGAGCGGCGCCAGGTCGAGGCCGGTGCGCTGCGGGTAGGCGGCGTCCGGGATCGGGCACGGGCCGAAGCCCGCCGCGCACACCAGCTCGGCGAAGAGCAGCTGG
>NZ_JBFBDY010000499.1:0-4734 GCF_040683475.1 Kitasatospora sp. NPDC093558
GCCCTGTTCGTCGCCGTCGTCCAGCCGACCGACGACGGCCGCGTGCTGGTCGGCCGGATGGCGGGGCCGACCGCCCACCCCGGCCGCTGGGGCCTGCCCGGCGGCAACGTCGAGCCGCCGACCGGCGACGACCTCCTGGACGAACCCGCCCTCCAGCGCCACGCCGCGCGCGAACTCCTGGAGGAGACGGGCGGCGACCCGGATCCCGGGGACCTTCACCGGTGGATCGTCGTCCACACCACGAACGGCAACGTCGGCGTCCTCTACCTGGCACCGCCCCGGTCCGCCGCCGCACTGCGCGAGGACTTCGAGGCGATGCTGGCCGACGAGCGCTCACGCGGAGCGGAACCGGAGTTCGACGGGATGGCCCTCATCGCCACCCCCGAGGAGGCCGCCGCCCTGGAAGGCCCGCAGGTCGACTACCTCCAGCCGGTGCTCCGCCGCTACGCCGACCGCCACCGCGCCACGGCGGCGCAGTAGTCCACGGGCGGTCAGCAGCTCACGGGTGGGCCGTGGTTCACAGGTAGGCAGCCGTCCACGGGCGGAACGGCTCAGACGGTGGGCGCGGCGGGCATCTGCTCGTCCGACAGGCCGAGGGTCTGCTGCATCCGCGCCTGGCGCCGGCGGCCCCAGGTGATGGTGAAGAAGATCAGGCCGCCGAGGAACACCCACGGCATGAGGCTGCTCACGGTGACCATGGCCTTGGTCGACAGCACGTACGTCAGCGCGATCCGCAGCACCGCCTCCACGATGAACGCCACGCCCCAGATCACCGTCAGCAGCCGCTGGCCCCGGCGGAAGCCCTCGTGCACCCACAGGCCGTTCCAGCGGGCGACCCCCTCGGCGGTGCCGCCGGCGGCGAACTTGCGGCCGAAGTAGAACATCGCCGGGCGCGGCGCGAACAGAGTGGCCAGGTAGCCGAGGCCGATCAGGCCGGTCAGCGCGGAGTCCTTGATGAAGATCAGCTCGGTGGTGTTGTACGCGAGCGCGCTGAGCGCGCCGAGCACGAGCGTGACCAGGGTGAAGACCCCGAACTCGTCGAGCCGGCGGTGCAGCAGGAAGTACACGCCGAGGTCGGCGACCGGCCAGGCCGAGGAGATCAGCAGGGCGTTGACGTCGGACGTCCCGTGCCCGCTGAGCGCGTTGTACGTCAGCACCGGCGCGAGGATGTTGAACAGCAGCGTCGGCCCCCAGTCCAGCAGCAGTCGGACGGCGCCTCCGGGCCGGGGGGAGGTGCTGGCGGCGGGCTGGGACATGGACTTCTCCTCCAACGGTTCTTCCGGATGCCGCGCCAGGGTGCGGTTGGCGGCGGACGAGAGTCTGACGGTGTGTGGCGGGCTGTGGGAAGATCACCGGCGGGCAGCTTCCGGCCAGTGGCAGGATCGCGCCAGCGGGGACATCGGGGGAGGTCAGAGGGTGTATGAGGGTTTGGGTCTCGGGCGGGACGCCGGGGCCGTGTACGGACTGATGCTGGGTGAGGGCGTGACCCACCACGGCGAGATCGCCGGGCGGCTGGGCCTGACGGCGGGGCAGGTCGGCGACGCGCTGGACCGGCTCGTCGCGGCGGGCCTGCTCCGGCCCTCCCTCCGGACCCGGCCAGAGGCGGCCGGGGGGCCAGGGGAAGAGCCGCCCGCCGAGTCACGGGCCGCCGTGCCTCCCGCTGGGCCCGCCGCGCCGCTCACGGGTTCGGCCGTCCCGGCCGTCCCGTCGTCCGGTTGCGCCGACCCGGCGGAGCAACGACCGCTCTGCCTCGCCGACCCCAGCGAGGGCCTGCGAGCCCTGCTGGCTCGCGAGGAGGCCCGGCTCCTCGCCCAGCAGGCGGAGTTCGACCGCACCCGGTCGACCGTCACCAGGCTCCTCACCGAGTACGCCATCGCGGAGCCCGGCATCCGCCACCGCGACACCGAGCGGCTGTTCGGCCAGGACACCGTCGTCGCCCGGATCGAACAGCTCGCCCGGTCGAACCGGTTCGAGACCGTCTCGTTCCAGACCCGGACCAGCGGTGCCGTCGCGACCACCAACGCGCTGGGGCTCAACCTCGACGGCCTCGCACGCGGCATCCGGATGCGCTCGGTGTACCCGGACAGCGTGCGCCGGCACGAGCCGAGCCTCGCCTACGCCGGAGTCCTGACCGCGCACGGCGCGGAGATCCGCACCGTCCCGGCCACGCCGCTGCGCCGGATGCTGGTCTTCGACCGGACGTCGGCCATCGTCCCGGCGACCCTGGATCCGGACTGCCTGGATGCCGTCCTGATCACCGCCCCCGGCGTGGTCGCCGCGCTGCGGGCGCTGTTCGAGGCGGTCTGGGAGACGGCCGAACCACTGGTCGTCCCGGCGGACGGCGAGGCGGTGCCGGGCCCGCGCAACGACGAACTCACCCGCCACGAGCGCGGTCTCCTCGACCTCCTCAGCCAGGGCCTTACCGACGAGGCCGTGGCCAACCGCCTGGCCCTGTCCGTGCGCACCGTCCGCCGCAACACCGCCGGCCTGATGTCCCGCCTCGGTGCGCGCAGCCGCTTCGAGGCCGGCCTCCGGGCCAAGGAGCGCGGCTGGCTCTGAAGGTCCGTCAGCCGCCTGCTGGTCTGGACCAATATGTGGAACGCGGCGACGGCGGTGCCCTCGGCGTGTGATCGTCTGCGCTATGTCGACCTTCCTCTCGTACACCTCCTACGACGGGTCCCGTCTCTGCTACCAACGTGTGGGCCGGGGCGAGCCGTTGGTCGTCCTGCCCGGTGGGCCCGGGATGGCCCCGGGGTACCTCGGCGACCTCGGCGGCCTCGGACGGCGGCGCGAGCTGGTGTTCGTGCACCCGCGCGCGACCGGCCGCTCCGAGGTGCCCGCGGACCGGAGCACCGTGTCCTTCGTCCACCAGGCGCGCGACATCGAGGCGTTGCGCCGGCACCTCGGCCTGGAGCGGATCGACCTGCTCGCCCACTCGGCGGGCTGCCTCGCCGCGCAGGAGTACCTGGCCGCCCACCCCGGTCGCGTCCGCCGGGCCGTGCTCGCCGCACCCGTCGGCCGGGCGGCTCGCGAGGCGGACGAGGCCGAACTGGCGGCCCTGCGGGCCTCGCGCTCCGGCGAACCCTGGTACGCCGACGCCGCCGAGGCCGACCGCCTGCTCACCGAGGGCGGCGCGAGCGGAGCAGACGGTGCCGATGCGGCTGCGCTGCAGCGCCGGATCCTGCCCTTCTTCTGGCACACCTGGTCGGCCGACACCGCCGCCGAGTACCGCCCCGAGCACGCCTGTTCGCTGCCGTGGTACCGCGAGGCCTTCTACGCCGGCTCCGCCGCCCCGCAGGAACTCCGCACCCGGCTGGCCCGGTTCACCGCCGCCGCGACGCCGGTCCTCGTCCTGGCCGGTGCGTTCGACGGCATGATCGGCACCAACCCGGCCCGAGCTGTGGCCGCCTGCCACCCCCGGGCCCGGCTGGAGGTGCTGGCCCGCTCCGGCCACCGGATGTGGGTCGAGGAACCGGAGCGGTTCGTCGGCCTGGTCGAGGAGTTCCTCGGCGCCGGGGAACTCCTCAGCCCGTCGTCGCGGTGATGTCGCCGTTGGACGTGGTGAGGTCGAGCCGGTAGCGCCCGGTGGGGTCGTCCGCGACCCCGACGCGTATGTTCCCGTGGCTCGTCGCCGTGCTCACGTGGTACCCGGCGGCCGGGAGCGTCACCGTGATGGCGCCGTTGGACGTCTTCGCCGTGACGTCCTGCGCCGTGCCCGGCGTGAGCCGGATGTCGCCGTTGCTCGTGCGGGCCTCGATCCGGTCGCCGCGCAGGGCGGTGCCCACGATGGTGCCGCTGGAGGTGTGGGCGTCGACCGGCCCGCCGACGTCGTCGAGCGTGATGCCGCCGGCGCTCGTGTGCACGGAGACCTCGCCGACCCGGGAGAGCCGGACGTCCCCCGCCGAGGCCCCGCCGCTGATCGGCAGTCCGGCGGGCGCCTCGACCGTGTAGCTGACCGAGCAGTCGTCCCCGCAGCCGCCGAGCACCAGCGTGCCGTTCTCCACCCGCGTGGTGCCGCCCGGCCGGTCGTGGGCGTACTCGACGGACCGGTGGACCGACACCTGCGTGGCCCCCGGCTTCCCCTCCACCGTGACGTTCCCGGCGTCGGTGTCCAGCCGGACGGCGGTGATCCGGTCGGAGACCGTGGCGTCGTCCTGGAAGCTGCTCCTCGTCAACGAGCAGCCGCTGATGCCCGTGACGGCCAGCGCAGCGGCCCCGGCGACCACGACCGCCCCGACGTGTCGGCGCTGCCACCCCATGTCCATCCCCCTGTCGTGCGAAATGCTTGTACACGAGGGACGGTAGTCGCGCAGCCCAGCCCGGAACGATATGGCCAGCCCCCCAATTCCCCTGGAGCTGGCACCACCATCAGACCGGTACTCAGGCCCCCGACGCCCCCACCCGAGCCGCCCGTCAGACCCCCGAGGCCCCCGAGCCGCCGCTCAGGCCCCCGAGACCCCCGAGCCGCCCCTCAGGCCCCCGACGCCACCGCCTCCGCGACGGGCTCCGCCGCCCGCCCGCGCCGGGGCAGCAGGAACGGGGTCGCGAGCAGGCACAGGCCGGCGAGGCCGAGCGCGGCGCGCGGACCGGTCACCCCGGCGAGCACGCCCCACAGCGCGGTGAGCGCGGCCGTCATCGCCTTGCCGGTCACCGACCACGCGGAGAGCACGCGGGCGGCCCGGTCCGGCGCGACCCGCTGCAGCCGGGAGGCGGAGTACACCGGGTTGAACACCC
>NZ_JBFBDY010000500.1:0-4727 GCF_040683475.1 Kitasatospora sp. NPDC093558
GCCGTCGGCGCCGGCGGCCCCGGCGCGCAGCCGGCCCTCGATCGCGACGAGGGCGTTGGCCATGAGCCAGTAGACCTCGTCCCAGGCGGCGGCGACCTCGGGGGTGACGGCCTCGCCGAGCACGTCGACGATGGCCGCGAACAGGTGCTCGTGGACGATCTTGTACTGGTCGTCGGCGATGCCCACCGACACGTGCTTGTGGGCGATGCGGGCGAGCATCGCGTCCGGCCGCCGGTCGGGGTGGGCGACCAGGGCGGAGGCGAACGCGGCTATCGAGCCGGCGAGGGCCTGGCGCTGGGTGCCGTTGGCCTGGTTGCCCCGGTTGAAGAGGTCGCGCAGCAGCTCGGGGTGGGCGGCGAACAGCCGGTCGTAGAAGCGCGGGGTGATGTCGCCGATCGCGGCGCCCACGACGGGCAGGGTGGCCTCGATGACCTCGGCGTTCTTGGCGGACAGCATCAGGCTCGCTCCAAACTGGTATCTGAGATGCCTATTAAAGGCCGCGCGGAAGCCACGACCTTGGGGAGGGGTGGATCAGTCGGTGGGTCTGGTGGGGAGGCTGAGCAGCACCGGTCCGGTGGGGGAGGCCACCAGGTCGTCGATGCTGAGCGGGTCGAGCGCGGCGAAGAAGGCCTCCTGTGCCGCACGCAGCGCCCCGCGCAGGCGGCACGCGGCCCGCAGCGGGCAGGGCGGGTCATCCTCGCAGCCGACGACGTCGCCGACCCCTTCCAGCTCGCGGAGCAGCAGTCCGAGCGATCCGGTCCGCCCGGCGAAGGTGATCATCAGGCCCCCGCCCCTTCCGCGCCGCGCCTCGACCACGCCGAGGTGCTGCAGCCGGCTGACCACCTTCGCCGCGTGGGTGTACGGCACGCCGACGGCCTCGGCCACCTCGCGGGTGGTCGGGTTGGCCTCCTCGTCGAGGACGGCCAGCCGCATGGCGATGCGGAGGGCGATGTCGGTGCTCTTGGTCAGCCTCACGTTCGGAACGCTAGCGAATGCGACTCCGGAACTCCAATTTCCTGCACACCCGGCCGGGACCGGTCTGGACCAGGTGGTCGGCGGACCCTACGCGCCGGGGCCGCCCGGCGCCCCGGGTTCGGGCCTCTTCTTACCGCCCTCGCACCGAACTCCCGATCGAATCTGAACAGTTGGCGACATTAGCGGTCACTTCCTGACGGGTGATCGGAACGGCTTCTACGCTTCGTGCGGCTCCGGACGCGGAGCGGATCGACGCCTGCGGCGTCACCCCCATCACCCGACATTCCTGGAGAGATCTCGTGAACACACGTCGTGCAACGCGGCGTCCGTGGACGGCTGCGGCCGCGATAGGCGCCGCCACGGTCGCGCTGCTGTCCCAGCCCGGCACTGCGCAGGCCGCCGCGCCCGCGCCCGTCGTCACGGCCACCGTGCCGGTGGCGCCCTACCCGGCCGGGGTCGCGCTCACCCCGGACGGCGCCCGGGCGTACGTGACCAGCCAGAGCAGCGGCACGGTGAGCGTGCTCGACACCGCGAGCAACACCGTCACCGGCAGCTTCACCGACGGCACCGGCTCCTACGCCGTCGCGCTCTCCCCGGACGGGCGCCGCGCCTACCTGACGCACCACCTGGACAACACCGTCGGCATCGTCGACACGGCCACCAACACCGTCGCCGCGACCGTGCCGGTCGGCACCCAGCCGTGGGGCCTCGCCCTGTCGGCCGACGGCTCGCGCGCGTACGTCGCCAACGCCGGCGCCAACACCGTGAGCGTCGTGGACACGGCGGCGAAGACCGTCACCGCGACCGTCCCGGTCGGCGCCGAGCCGCACGGGCTCGCCGTCTCGCGGGACGGCAAGAAGGTGTACGTCGCCGCGTCGAGCGGCCGGGCCGTCAACGTGATCGACACCGCGAGCAACACGGTGAGCGCGACGGTCCCCGTCGGCCACGGCGCCTTCGGGCTGGCCCTGAGCCCGGACGGCACCAGGCTGTGGGCCGCCAACGGCGACGACAAGACCGTCACCGTGATCGACACCACCACCAACGCCGTGGTCTCCGCCGTCAGCGTCGGCGCCAACCCGTACGCCGTCGCCCTTTCCCCGGACGGCTCCGCGGCCTACGTCTCCAACTACACCGACAACACCGTCAGCGTCGTGGACACCGCGAGCCGCACCGTCACCGCGACCGTGCCGGTCGGCACCGCCCCGTACACCCTCGCCGTCACCGCCGACGGCCGGCGCGGCTACCTCGCCGACTTCACCGCGAACGCAGTCAGCGTGCTGAACTTCCCGCTCCCGGTCCCCGTCGTCACCGGGATCAGCCCGGCCACCGGCTCGCAGGCCGGCGGCACCACGGTGACGATCACCGGCACCGACCTGGCCGGCGCGACGGCGGTGAGCTTCGGCGCGGCCGGCAACGCCGCCTCCTTCGGCTGCACCAAGACGAGCTGCACCGCGACCGCCCCGGCCACCACGGCCACCGGCCCGGTGGACGTCCAGGTCACCACGCCCGGCGGCACCAGCGCGGCCGTGGCCGCCGACCGCTTCACCTACACCGCCGCCAGCGCCCACCTGGGCGTCGCCCTCGCCGCCACGCCGGTGACCGGCCTGGTCAGCGGCCGGGTCGACTACACGATCACGCTCACCGGCCAGGGCCCCGACCCGGTCACCGCCGCCACCGTCGGCGCGGCCCTGCCGCCCGACCTGGCCGCGACCTCCGGCGACTGCACGGTCGCGGACGGGCAGCTCACCTGCACGCTCGACGCGCCGCTGGCCAAGGGCGCGACCACGACGCGGCACTTCTCGGTCGGGCTCGGGCTGTTCACCGGCGTCCAGAACTTCGCCGTCACGGCCTCCCGCACCTCCGGGACCCCGGCCGACCCGTCGCCCGCCACCGCCCAGGACACCCGCAGCTGCACGGCGGTCTTCGCCCTGCTGATCACCTGCAGCTGATCCGCTGAACAGCGAGGGCCCCGCCACCCGGGAGGAGGCGGGGCCCTCGCTCACGCCCGGCCTGGACGAAACGTCCAGGCTGGACGTACAGTCCAAACATGCCCACCGATACCCCCGACCCGCGCCTGCGCACCTGGTCACCGGTCTGCCGCGCGGTGGCCCTGCTCCTCGGGCCCTACGCCGAGGTGGTGCTGCACGACGCCGCGACCGACACCGTGCTCGCCATCTGGAACCCGATGGGCGACCGCGTCCCCGGCGACCCCTCCCTCCTCGGCGAGCTCGACGTGCTCGAACCGGCCGCCGACGGCGTCTACGGCCCCTACGAGAAGCTGCTGCCCGACGGCCGCCGCCTCTCCTCCGTCAGCGCCGTCCTGACCGACGACACCGGGCGGCCCCCGGCGGTGCTCTGCGTCAACCTCGACCGCGGACCGCTCGAACAGGCCGCCGCCCTGCTGGCCGGCTTCGCCGCCCCCACCGCCCCGCGCCCCGAGCCCCTCTTCGAGCGGGACTGGACCGAGCGCATGAACGACGTCATCGGCGGCTACGTCCGCGCCCACGGCCGCCCGCTCGAACGCTTCGGCCGCGAGGACCGGCTCGCCGTCCTGCGCGAACTCGACGCCGCCGGCGTGCTCGCCGTGCGCCGCGCCGTCCCCGCCGTCGCCACCGCGCTGCGGGTGTCCCGCTCGACCGTCTACACCCTGCTGACCGACCTCAAGCACGAGAGCGAGGCCTGAGACATGACCAGGCTCCCCGACTTCCGCCTCGAAACGTACTTCTCCCGCTGGGAGTTCACCGCCCGTCACCACCTCACCGCCTCCGACGCCGAGACGATGACGATGGCCGAACTTCTCGCCCTCGCCGGCCCCGAGGACCGGCACGCCTGGGACACCCTCGCCCTCGGCTACACCGAGACCTTCGGGGACCCGGAGCTGCGCCGGGCGATCGCCGGCATGTACGAGGAGGCCGGCGCCGACGACGTCATCTGCTTCGGCGGCGCCCAGGAGGGCCTCAACCTGGCCATGCAGGTGCTCCTCGAACCGGGCGACCACGCCGTGGTGATCACGCCCAACTACCAGTCCGCGGAGACCGTCCCGCTCTCGATCTGCGAGGTCACCGGCGTCGCGCTGGACGAACGGCAGGACTGGGCGCTCGACGTCGACGCCGTGAAGGCCGCGCTGCGGCCCAACACGAGGGTCGTTTCGGTCAACTTCCCCAACAACCCGACCGGCGCGCTGATCGACGCCGCCGACCTGCGCCGCCTGGCCGAACTCTGCGACGAGCGCGGCATCCGGCTGTTCTCCGACGAGGTCTACCGCGGCCTGGAGCGCGACCCGGCCCGCACCCTGCCGCAGGCCGCCGACCTCTCCGAACGCGCCCTGTCGCTGGGCGTCACGTCCAAGTCGCTCGGCCTGCCCGGCCTGCGGATCGGCTGGATCGCCTGCCGGGACCGGGAGTTGCGCTCCCGGCTGGAGCGGGCCAAGCACTACACCACGATCTGCAACGCGGCGCCGAGCGAGGTCCTCGCCCGGATCGCGATCAAGGCGCGCGAGCGGATCCTGGCCCGCAACCGGGCCGTCATCGACGCCAACCTGCCGCAGTTCGACGCGTTCTTCGCCGAGTTCGCCGACCTCTTCGAGTGGCGCGCGCCGGCGGGCGGCTGCGTCGCCTACCCCCGCTACCTCGGGGCGGACGGCGTCGAGGAGTTCTGCACCCGCCTGGTCGAGCAGGCCGGCGTCCTGCTGCTGTGGCTGCTCTTCGTGGCCGTCGCCGTCACCGCCGGCGGCGCCACCAAGCAGGCCGGCC
>NZ_JBFBDY010000501.1:0-4718 GCF_040683475.1 Kitasatospora sp. NPDC093558
GGCGGCGCGGGCCCTGGACTGTTCCGTCTCGGCGAGGAAGCCGGCCCGCTTGATCGCGGTGTCACGCTCGTACTCGGCCTTCAGCGCGGCCGCCTGCTGCTCGCGTTCGGTGGCCTCCTGGTCGGCCTTGGCCTGGGCGATCCTGGCCTGGCTGGCGACCGCCGCCACGTGCGGCGCGGCGAGGTTGTCGATGTAGCCGGTCGAGTCCTCGATCTCCTGGATCTGCAGTGCGTCGACCACGATGCCTAGTTTCTCCATCTCACCGTGGCTGCCCGCCATCACCTCCTGGGCGACCCTGCTGCGCTCCCGGATGATCTGCTCCACGGTCAGCCCGCCGATGATCGACCGCAGGTGGCCGGCGAAGATCCGGCCGATGAGCTCCTCCATCTGGTTCTGCTCCGAGAGGAATCGGCGGGCGGCGTTGGCGATCGACACGGCGTCGTCGCCGACCTTGAACACGCAGACCGCGCGCACGGTGAGCCGGATCCCCTGCTGGGTGACGCAGTCCTCGGCGATCGTCGCCTCCCGGAGGGCCAGGGAGAGCATCCGGACCTTCTGCTTGACCGGCAGGACCAGGCTGCCGTGGCCGGTGACGATGCGGAACTGGGTGTCCTGCGACTGACGCTTGGACCCGGATATGAGCATCGCCTCGTTGGGTGCGGGAACGTGCCAGAAGAACATGACCGACCACCTGACCTGCGGGAATTGCGACACGTACCTAGGCACGTACCTAGGGCGGCAGGAGCTCGACGATCACCGAGCGGGCCGAGATCGCGTCCACCACGACCACCCGGACGTCTCGGCCGACCGGCTCCGAGCACCAGGCCGCGAACACCTCCGACCCGCCCCGCAGGGCAACCAGGACCTCGCCCGGACCGCCCGGCGGAATGGGCACCGTCACCTTGCCGACAGCCCCGACCGGGCTCTGCGAGGAGTCATCGGCTGCCGCGCGCATGCGCTCGTGCGCCACGTGTTCCACGGTACTCCGGCCGCGCGCATGCCCCGTCCGGGCCCCTCGGCATCCCGCAGCCCGGCATCGGGTCAGCGCGGGGGTACCGGAGAGGTGGGAACCACGCCGGAGAGGATGAGCAGAGCTGCTGCGACGAAGGATGTACCCACCAGGAGGCCCATGATCGGGAACTGCCAGCCGAGCCGACCACCGGCTTCCCGAGCCTGCTGCGGGTGTCCGGGCGGGTAGCAGACGATCACCTCGCCGCCCGGTGCCCCCGGCCGCGACAGGTACACCTCCATCCGGTGCACCCCGCCCTCCGGCGCCTGGAACCGGACGACACCCTTCCAGCGAGGTCCTCCCCTGTTCGTCCGCTCGCGGAAGCACCGGAGGAGCGTGCCGACGACCACGGTCCCCCGCTGGGCGCGCACCTGCTGGACGGCGCTCCGGAGGGAAAGGACCCACACGCCGACGCCCACCACCAGAGCGACCCACAATCCGCCGTCGCCGTGCATGGCGCGACCCACCGTCTTCCGTAGCAGGGAACGAGGGCGCCCAGGCTACGCGACCGCCGGTCCCCCGCCCGGGGCGGGGCCGGGTCCGGTACACGCGGGGCCCGACCACACGGGCACGGGGCTGTCCCGCACGACCTCACGTGCCGGTGGCGTAGGCCAGTCAGGGGAAGACCGGAGCGCCGATCGGGCGAAAAGCCGAGACCATCGCCCGCCGGCTGGGGCGGGGGCCACGCGGCGGGCGGTAGGCCTGTGCCATGTCGATTCTCACCCGTCCCGGTCCGAGCCAGGTGGCCCATCCGGCCCAGGCCCAGCCACCCCGCGTCAGAGGGTCGGTCGGCCTGTGGCTGTGGCCGGCGCTGGCCACCCTCGCCGTGGCCGTGTTCCAGATCAGCGGCCCGCAGCTGGTGACCGACGAACTGGTCACCTGGGACGTCGCCAGGCGCGACCTCGGGCGGATTCTGGCCACCCTGCACAACGTCGACGCGGTCCACGGCACGTACTACATCCTGATGCACGGATGGATGGTGCTCTTCGGCGACTCCGTGCCGGCCCTGCGCCTGCCCTCGGCGCTGGCCATGGTCGGGACAGCCGCTCTGGTGGCACTGATCGGACATCGGCTGTTCGGCCGACAGGCCGGGATGTACGGCGGACTGCTGTTCGCCCTGATCCCCGCCGTGAGCCGGTACGCCCAGGAGGCCCGCAGTTACGCCCTCGTGGTCCTGGCCACCGCCTTGGCGATGTTTCTGCTGCTCCGGGCTTGGGAGGTGCCGCGCAAGTGGGGACGCTGGGCGGCGTATTCGCTCTGTCTGGTGGTTGTCGGACTGCTGCATCTCGTGGCGCTGACCGTCCTGCTGGGGCACCTGCTCGCCATGGTCGTACGAAGCCGGTACGAGCGCGGGGCACTGTGGGGCTTCGGCCTCGCGGTGGTGGCCGGTGCGGCCTGTGTGGTCCCGCTGGCGCTGTCGGGCAGGTCGCAGGTGGGACGGCAGCTCTGGTACGTCGCTCGGCCGGACGCGTGGGGTCTGGTCGACATCTGGCCGAAGCTGTTCGCCTCGGCGCTGTGTGCAGGAGCGGTGATCGCGCTGGCCGTGGTGGCGCCCAAGGAGCGCCGCGATGCCTTCGTGCTGTGCGTCGCCCTGGCCGTGCTGCCCCCACTGGTGGTGTGGGTGGCGTCCCAGGGGGACATCTCCTATTTCCGCTTCCAGTATCTACTGATCACCCTTCCGGCCTGGGCCGTGCTGGCGGGGGCAGGGCTGGCCACGGCGGCGCCGTCCTCGGCGACGGCCGCGGCAGCCATCGCCGCGATCGCTCTGCTCGTACTCCCCGAGCAGCACAAACTGAGGGAGCCGTACGCACACCATGACGACGTACCGACGGACTACGTGGCGGCGGCGCGGACCATCATGAAGTACCACCGCCCGGGGGAGGCCGTGGTCTTCAACCGGGACGGGCCGGCGTGGATGCTCGACCAAGGGGTCCGCTACTACCTTCCGCACGACCTGAAGATGCGAGAGGTCTTCCTGAAGGCCTCGGCCGCCGACAACAACGAGCTGTTCCCGACGTACTGCCCGAAGCCGGCCGAGTGCCTGCAGGACGAGAGCCGCATCTGGCTGGTGGTCCCGGGCAACAGACCAGACCCCTTCGACGCCATCCCGAAGGGCCAGGCGGATGCGCTGCGCACGAAGTACAAGCCCTACGGCGCGGAACGCGTCGCCGGCGTGACGGTGGCGCTACTGGAACGGATCCCGTAACCGGCGTGCTGAAGGGCCGCCGGAAGCGGGCGACTTCAGCCGGCTGTCCCCTCTTCATCAACCTTCCAGAGAACATCGGAGACCTCCGTGCAGACCGTTCGCACCTCACCGTAGATCACCCGGGACGTCATCGCCTTCATGGAGCCCGCGCTGCGCGCAGCCACGGCCCGGCACGCCGAAGGCCGTCCAGAGGGTCGGCCGGCCCTTGCGGACCCTCTCCCGGTCGATGACGTCTGGTGGAGGAGCGGATCCGGGAGCACATCCGGCTGGCCCACGCGATCCTGCCGCAGGCCGTGCCGGACCCCGTCGCGTAGGCCGAGCTCGCCGCATTCGTCGCCGCCATCGCCGACGAGCTGCCCTGACGGACGCACGGGCCGGGCGCACGGGCCGGGCGCCACCCGCCTTCGGACAGCACCAGCCCCGGCGAGCCCCGCATGAGCCCTTTCGTGTGCAGGCCGTAGGCCGGGTGAGAAGCCACTAGCTGGTGGACGCGCTGTGCAGGTCGACCAGCGTCCGTACCGGAAGCGGCAACCAGTCCCCGGCGGCCGGGCGGCTTCGGGAGAGGTGCTCGACGATCTGCGTGGGAGTCGGACGGCGGTGGGGGTCGTGGTCGAGACAGCGGACGACCAGGTCGGCCAGTGGGGCCGGCAGCATGCTGAGGACGGACTCCACGACCTCACCCTCGTCCAACGGCACCGCCCCTCCGGCATGGCACAGCACCATGCCGAAGGCGTAGACGTCCGTGGCGAACGTGACCGGCCCTCCGATGTACTGCTCCGGGGCCAGGAATCCCCGCGTACCGATCACCTGGTCGGAACCGGTGAGAGTGGTGCCGTCGAGCGCGCGGGCGATGCCGAAGTCGATGACGCGAGGCCCGGTGCCGGAGATGATGATGTTGCTCGGCTTGAGGTCGCGATGGACGATGTTGCAGGCATGGATCCCCTCGAGCGCCTCGGCAACACCGACGGCCAGGGTATGCAGACTCCGGCTCGGCAACGCACCGTAATGCTTCAGGACTTCGTGCAGCGGCAGGCCCGGGATGTACTCGGTGATCAGCCAGGGCGGATCACCTTGCGGGTCGGCCGCGACCACCGGCGCGGTGTGGAATCCACCGACCCGGCGCACGGCCTCGATCTCACGGCCGAACCGCCGTCGGAACTCGGTGTCCGCCGCCAGTTCCGGCCTGATGACCTTGACCGCAACCAGGCGCTCGCCGGCAGAGCGCCCGAGGAAGACCGTCCCCATACCGCCCTCGCCCAGCCGAGCGGTCAGCTGATAGCGGCCGATGCTGCGCGGGTCGTCCCCTCGCAACGGTTGATGGCCGGGCCCGAGCGATGCCTGCGAGGGCAGCAGCGGCGCGGCCGGTGCTCCGCTGTCCACCTCGACGACGGCTCCCGCAACCGCCCCTGCGTCGGCGCGCAGCACGGCCGCTCGCGCCTCACCCTCGGCCTTGATCACCTCGGCCTGCTTCTCACCCTCCGCCCTGAGGATCTGCGCCTGGCG
>NZ_JBFBDY010000502.1:0-4717 GCF_040683475.1 Kitasatospora sp. NPDC093558
GTGGGGGACCCCTCCGGTCGAGCCGATCAGCCAGCACTTCGTCGTCTGCGGCGGGCGGCCGGGTCGAGCGCGCAGTAGCCGCCGGTGCCGCGGCACCAGTACCACATCGTCCAGCCCTCGGCGAAGCCGTCCATCGCCGCGACCTGCCGCCGGACGAGCAGGGTGTTGCCCGGCGTACGGGAGTCGGGCGGCCCCCACTCGCCGACCAGGACGGGCAGGCGGTGGGCGGCCGGATAGGCGGTGATCGCGGCGGTGTAGTGCTCGACGAAGCCGTCGGACGGGTTCCAGTCGGCGCCGTTCTCGACGGCAGTGTCGTAGAAGTGCGGTGCGTAGCCGAGCCGGGGCGCTCCGGGCCGGGGGTCGTCGAAGCCGGGCAGTTGCGTGGGCACGCCCTGGCCCACCAGGACCGTCGGTTCGACGAACAGCCAGGCGCGGTGGTCGGCCCGGCGGACGGCCGCGATCAGGCGGCGGTACAGGTCGGCGAGCCGGCCCTGTTCGAGGGCGGCGGAGGCGGCGGCGAGGACGGCCGGGTCGGTGGGGTCGCCGTCCACCGGGCCGAAGGGCTCGTTGAACAGGTCGTAGCCCAGCAGCGAGCGGTGGCCGCGCAGTTCGCGGGCGAGCCGGGTGTAGAAGTCGGCCTGCCAGGCGCGCAGGTCGGGGTCGTCGTAGAGGTGGCGGAAGGCGGCCTGGACGGCGGGCTGGAAGTAGCCGGCGAACCAGTCGTTCGGGTCGGGGGTGAACGGCAGGCCGTCGTCCCGGGTGGCCCAGCGCGGGATGCCGCGGTCGCCGCCGCCGAACGCGGGCCCGTAGACGTCCTGGTGGAGGTCGACGAGGGCGAGCACGCCGTACCGGTCGGCCCAGCCGAGGAGCCGGTGCAGGCGGTCGAGTTCGGCCGGGTCGAGCCGGCCCCGCTCGGGCTCCAGCCGGTTCCAGGAGACGGCGACGCGGACCAGCGTGAAGCCCTGGGCGGCGATGGACCTGACGTCCGCCTCGGTGGCCTCGGCGTACTTGTCGAGGTTGAAGCCGCGCAGCTGGAGGCGGCGGCCCTGGGCGTCGGTGAGCGCGGTGCGGCCGTCGGGGCCGGTGGCGGTGCCGGTCGGGAAGTGGGCCGTCTCCCGTGCGGACTCCTGTGCGGACACGCTGGGGGCGCCGGCCAGGACGGTGGTGACGGCGGTGACGGCGAGCAGGAGGGCAACGGCGTTGCGGCGCAGGCGCATTCGGACCTCGCACGGCGGTGGGTGGGGCCCGATGATGCCTGCGGCGCGGCGGGCGGCACAAGAGGTCGGACGGCGCCGCCTGCTCCAGCGTTCAGGCGGTGCCGTTGGCTTCGGCCGGTTCGGCGGGCGCGGTCGGCAGGACGGCGGTCGGCAGGTCCGCGGCGGCGGCGAGGCGGCCCCACAGCAGGTCGGCGAGGGCCTGGACCATGCGGGTGCGCGAGCAGGGCTTGGACTCCAGCCACCAGTCGCCGGCCGCCAGCACCATGCCGGTGATGCCCCGCCCCCAGGCCTCGGCGAGCAGGTCGCGGTCGGCGCCGAGGTCGACCTGGCTCTGGACGGCCCGGGTGATCTCCTCGGCGATCTGCCGCAGCGCGGGGGCGAGCGCGTTGCCCGCGCCGGTCGGGTCGCCGGGCTCCGGGTGGGTGAGCAGCCGGTAGACCTGCGGGCGGGCCTCGATGCCGGCCAGGTAGGTGTCCAGCACGTGCTCGACGCGATCGCGGCGCTCCAGCGGCTCGGCGAGCGCGGCCCGCACGGCGGCCAGCAGGCCGCCGGTGTGGCGTTCGGTCAGGGCCCGGATCAGGCCGTTCCGGTCGCCGAAGTGCCGGTAGAGGATCGGCTTGGTGATGCCGGCCTCGGCGGCGATGGCGTTCATGCTCGCGCTCGGGCCCTCCCGCTGGATGACCCGGTCGGCGGCGTTGAGCAGCTGCTCGCGGCGGGGCTCTCGGGACATGCGCTGCTCCTCGGGTCGGGTGGGCCGGCGCGGGCGCGCCGGGCGGTGCGGGGGCGTTGACACCGGTTACCAATCAGTAGCAGACTCCGGCTGTGTTACCCCGGGTAACACCCCGGTCGGCCGTACCCCTTCTTCGGAGGCAAGCACCATGAGCAGCACGTTCTCGATGGACCCGGGTGCGGACCAGCTCGCCGTCCGCGACTGGCTGCACGGCTTCGCCGCCGACGTCGTCCGGCCCGCCGCCGCCGAGTGGGACGAGCGCGAGGAGACCCCCTGGCCGGTCATCCAGGAGGCCGCCAAGCTCGGCATCTACTCGCTCGACTTCTACGCCCAGCAGTACTTCGACCCCTCCGGCGTCGGCATCCCGATCGTCATGGAGGAGCTGTTCTGGGGCGACGCCGGCATCGGCCTGTCCATCGTCGGCACCACGCTGGCCGCCGTCGCCGTGCTCGCCAACGGCACCGACGAGCAGATCGGCACCTGGACGCCGCAGATGTTCGGCACCCCGGACGACGTCAAGGTGGCCGCGTTCTGCTCCTCCGAGCCGGACGCCGGCTCCGACGTCTCCGCGCTGCGCACCCGGGCCGTCTACGACGAGGCCAAGGACGAGTGGGTGCTCAACGGCACCAAGACCTGGGCCACCAACGGCGGGATCGCCGCCGTCCACGTCGTCGTCGCCACCGTCGACGCTGAGCTCGGCGCCCGCGGCCACGCCTCCTTCGTCGTCCCGCCGGGCACCCCCGGGCTGAGCCAGGGCCAGAAGTTCAAGAAGCACGGCATCCGTGCCTCGCACACCGCCGAGGTCGTCCTGGACGACGTCCGGGTGCCCGGCAGCTGCCTGCTCGGCGGCAAGGAGAAGCTGGACGAGCGGCTGGCCCGGGCTCGCGAGGGCGTGCGCAGGAGCGGCCGGGGCAACGCGGCCATGGCGACCTTCGAGGCCTCCCGCCCGGCCGTCGGCGCGCAGGCGATCGGCATCGCGCGGGCCGCGTACGAGGTCGCGCTGGACTACGCGAAGACGCGCGAGCAGTTCGGCCGCCCGATCATCGACAACCAGGGCGTCGCCTTCCAGCTCGCCGACATGCGGACCCGGATCGACGCCGCCCGGCTGCTGGTGTGGCGGGCCTCCTGGATGGCCGTCAACAACCGGCCGTTCACGGCCGCCGAGGGCTCGATGTCCAAGCTGTACGCGGGCGAGACGGCCAAGTGGGTCACCGCGCAGGCGATGCAGATCCTCGGCGGCAACGGCTTCACCCGGGAGTACCCGGTGGAGCGGATGCACCGGGACAGCGCCATCTACTCGATCTTCGAGGGGACCAGCGAGATCCAGCGGCTCGTCATCGCGCGGGCGATCTCGGGGATGCCGATCCGCTGACTACCTGGCGGCCCAGAACGTGAGCCCGGCGGACAGGGCGCCCACCACCGTGCCGACGACCGTCTGCGCGGTGGTGTGGTCCCGCAGCACCGTCCGCGACCAGCCGACGACGGCGACCAGCGGGGCGAGCAGCAGCCACCACGGGCCGAGCGCGATCGCCAGGCAGACGACCGCCCCGCCGGTGACGGCGGTGTGCACGGAGACCTTCCACCACACGGTGATCACCAGGATCGGGATCAGCGAGGCGAACATCGCCGCCACCAGGGCGGTCAGGTCGCCCGGGGCGTCGGCCCACAGCATCACCGCGAAGCTGATCGCGACCGAGCCCATGATCAGCGGCAGGACCGTCAGCCGGCTCTGCCGGTGGCCGACGTGCCGGTCCCCGACGGTGCCCCGGCGCATGGCGCGCTGGATGAACAGGGTCGGGATGACGGCCGCGAACAGCGCGGCGAAGGCCGCCCAGGCGATGCCCCGCCAGCCGTAGCGCAGGCCACCGAGCAGCGGCAGCAGCACGATGATCACGTTCTTCGGCTCGACGCCGTCGGTGATCCGCCGGGCCCAGAGCGTCCGGGGGGCGGGGGCGGTGGCGGCTTCGGTCATCGGGGTCGCTGCTCCGGTGGTCGGTCACGGGCGGTCGGGCACTGGCGGTCGGGCCGGATGATCGTACGTGCGGCCGGGCGGTGGCCCGCGGGCGGGCCGGTCAGAACCGGGCCGGGCGGCCCTCCAGGAACGCGGCCAGCCCCTCGTGCACGTCCGACGCCTCCCGCGAGCGCCGCTCCCACGGCGCCAGCGCCTGCGCGGCCTGCTCCTCCGGGACGGCCAGGGCGGCCTTCACCGCGCCGATCGTCTGCGGCGAACGGCTGGTCAGCACGCGGGCGAACGCCAGCGCGGCGGCGTCCAGTTCGGCGTCCGGCAGGACCCGCTCCGCGAGGCCGAGCGCGAGTGCGTCGCGGCCCCGCACCAACTCGCCCGAGAACAGCAGGTACTTGGCGCGCGCCGGACCGACCAGCCGGGCCAGCCGCAGCGTCGGCACCGCCGGGTAGACCACGCCGAGCTTGGCCGGGGTGATCCCGAGCCGGGCGTCCTCGGCGACGAACCGCAGGTCGCACGCGACGGCCAGCTGGCAGCCGCCGCCGACGCAGGCGCCCCGGACGGCGGCGATCGTCGGGTGCGGGAAGGCGGCCAGCGCCTCCTCGGCCGCGACGTTGACCGCGTGGTAGGCGTCCGCGCGCTCCGGATCGCCGTACACCTCGGCGAGTTCGGCGATATCCGCGCCCGCGCTGAAGGTGCCGCCGGCGCCGGTCAGGTCTACTCGGACGACCACTCCCGGCTCCACCTCACCCAGCACAACCCGGCCGGCACCCGCCCGGACCTGCCACCCGGGTTCACCTGGCCCGG
>NZ_JBFBDY010000503.1:0-4713 GCF_040683475.1 Kitasatospora sp. NPDC093558
CCCCGTGCGGCACGGCCCCGCCGCCGAACGGCCCCGGCGCCGCCCCGGCGGTACGCTGACGGAAGACGCCGCGACCGCCGCCCGACCCAGGACCGCCGACGCGGCGCGGGCAGCGATCCGCCGACCGCGACCGGCCCATGGCGACCGGCCACCGGCGATCGGCGACGTCGGGGCAGCGACACACCGGGTGGTCCCTCCGTGGCGGTCTTCCTCCTCGCTCTGAGCGCCGCCTGCTGCCTGGGCCTCGGGTTCGTCCTCCAGCAGCACGCCGCGCAGCGGGCCCCACGTGCCGACTTGCTGCACTGGCGGCTCCTGCTGGACCTGATGCGGATGCCCGAGTGGCTGCTCGGCACCGGGTTCATGGTCAGCGGGCTGATCCTCTCCGCACTCGCGCTCAACAAAGGCGAGGTGTCCCTCGTCGAACCGCTGCTCGCGACCAACCTCCTCTTCGCCATGGCCCTCGCCCGGGTGCTGACCCGGCAGACCCTCGGCCGTTCCGGCTGGGCCGGGGTCCTGCTGCTGGGGCTCGGGGTGACGGCGTTCATCGTCGCCGGGCAGCCGAAAGGCGGCGGACCGGCGGCCGGGGAACTGCGGCACTGGCTGGTGGTCGGCATCGTCGTCGGACTCGTCCTGCTGCTGGTGTCGCTGGCCCGGAAGCTGCCGCTCTTCGAGGAGGCGACGCTGCTGGCCCTCGCCGCCGGCTTCCTCTACGGACTGCAGGACGCGCTCACCCGCACCACCACCCAACGCCTCGACCACGACGGGCTTTCCGCCGTGCTGCGCACCTGGCAGCCGTACGCGGTGATCGTGGCCGGCGTCGTCGGACTGCTGCTCGTGCAGAGCGCCTTCGAGGCCGCTCCGCTGCGGATGTCCCTGCCCGCGCTGACCGCCGCCCAGCCGATCGCCGGGATCGCCTGCGCGGTCGGCTTCCTCGGCGACCGGCTGCGGGTGACCCCGGGCGCGCTCGCGTGGGAGTCCGCCGGCCTGCTCGCGATCGTGATCGGCGTGATCGTGATCGGACGCCACCCGGCGATGCCCGGCACCGTCCGCGAAACCCTGGAGAGCATCGGCGCACCACCGGACGACCGTCCCGACGACGCCACCCCCGACGACGAGGCCGGCGGGTAGCGGTCGGTCCGCCCCCGCAGGGGCCGGCCCGGTCGACCGGACGGAACCCAAGCTCGCATGGCCCGGACCGGCCCAGGAAGGCACAATCAGGAAGGCACGAGGAGGAACCCGTACGTTCCCGTACGCCTCCGAGCCGGGCTGCGGGTGGCGTGAGTTGGTTGGGTGCCCCCTGGCAGGAGGGCACGTCCCAGGCGGTACGTCCGGGAAGAGTAGGACACCCGGGAGGAACGGCGCGGTGGTCCGATGTGTTGGAGTGCGCAGGCGGACGCGGTGGCCGGCGGGGTGGTCGCGGGACTCGGTGTGCTGTGCCTGGTCCGTGCCCTGCGTTCCGGCCGCCCGCAGCGGCTGCCGCTCGCCGCGCTCCCGCTCGTGCTGGGCGCGCACCAGCTGATCGAGGCGCTCGTCTGGCTCGGCACGGACGGCGAACCGCCCGCCGACCCGGCCGGTTGGGCGCGCACCGCCTGGGCGGCGATCGCCCTGCCGCTCCTGCCCGTGTTCGTCCCGGCCGCCGTGTGGTGCGCGAGTACCGAACCGGGCCACCCCGCCGGGCCCGTCCGCCGCCGCGCACTCGCCGGCCTCACCCTGCTCGGCGCCGCCGTCGCCCTCCCACTCGCCCTGGCCGTCGCCGCCCACCCGGTGACCGCCACCGAGCGCGGCCACACCCTGACCTACGGCATCGGCGTGCCACACCCGGCCGTTCTCCTGGCCGGCTACCTCCTCACCACCATCGGATCCCTCCTCACGAGCGGCGACCGCGACCTGCGCCGCCTCGGACTCCTCACCGGCCTGGCCGCCGGTCTCTGCGCCGCGCTCTGGCGACTCGCCTTCCTCTCCACTTGGTGCGCCTTGGCGGCGCTGGTCAGCCTGCTACTCATCCACTGGGCGGGCCACCCTCCGTACGCGCCGACGCCGGGTGGTACCGGGCGCCCTTCCGGGGCCGGTCACGGGCGGGGAACGGCGGCCGGCCCGCCCGCTCGAAGCACCGCACCAGGAAGTCGGTGAACGTCCCGCGGTCTCGAACCACTCGCCGCAGTCGCTCCGCACGACGATCCGCCAGTCGTCCGGATCCGTCTCCTCCGCGCTCCCTCCGTCGGCCGCTCCAGCCACAGGTACCCGTCGACGGCGCCGGAGCCGTAGAGGTCCAGGTACGCCCTGAAGTCCGTCCCGAGCCTGGCCTCCGAGACCGCCCAGCGCTCCGGCCGCGCCCGCCCCCACGGCGCGGGCTCGCCCTGCAACTCCCGCAGCCGGCCGAGTGCTCCGACGGTCATAACCCCGACGCTCATAACCCCACCCCCTTACGGTTCGTTCTCGCCGCAATCTGCATTGCCCTACCGACAGCTCTCCTTACCGCCCGCTCTCCCGGCCGCCGGCGCCACCTACCCGCGGACGGGCTCCGGCTCCCGGTCGGGCGTTTCCGCCGCCGCCGGGGCGGAGCGGCCGCGGAGGCG
Source organism: Kitasatospora sp. NPDC093558 (assembly GCF_040683475.1). Taxonomy (NCBI): domain Bacteria; kingdom Bacillati; phylum Actinomycetota; class Actinomycetes; order Kitasatosporales; family Streptomycetaceae; genus Kitasatospora; species Kitasatospora sp. NPDC093558. Next base: position 2,577 of record NZ_JBFBDY010000503.1, read on the forward strand.
GTCCATCTCGCGCCACTCCCGGCGGAGGCCGGCCGCGCTCGTGGTCATGAAGTACAGGACCCCGGACGCGACCAGCACGGGTATCAGCCCGACCAGGGCCACCGCCGCGCCGGCCAGGAGGCCGCCGAGGGGGATGCCCGCCCAGGCCAGGGAGTCGCCGAGGGCGTGGACGCGGCCCAGGAGCGGGCGGGGCACCCGTTCGAAGAGCACCGCGCCGAGGATCGGGTTGAGGAAGCCCGAGCCGAAACCGGCCACCGCGAAGACCGTCACCACCGTCCACAGCGGGGCGCCGGACGCGAGCACCAGGAAGCGCGGCGCCCCGGCGAGGATGAAGCCGGCGAAGAAGACCGCGCGGCGCGGCAACCGGTGGGCGACGCCCGCTGCGATCAGGCTGCCGGCCACGGCGGCGATGCCCGCGGCGCTGCCGGTGAGGCCGATCGCGGCCGGGCCGTGGCCGGAGTCCTGCGCCCAGACCGGGACCAGCACGGTCGCGAAGCCGGCGTCCAGCAGGTTGGTGATGCCGATCGTCACGATCACGGTGAGCAGCAGGGGTTCGCCGCGCAGGAAGGTGAAGCCCTCGCGGAACATCCGCCAGTAGCCGCCGCCCTGACCGGCCGGGCCCGATCCGGGGACCGCGTCCGGCTCGGTGACCGGGGCCGCCGTCCGCCCCATCCCGCGCGGCAGCGCGAGGGCGATGAGGAGTGAACCCAGCGCGAACGCCCCCGCGTTGACCACCAGGCCGGCCATCGGTCCGGCCACCGCGACGAGCCCGCCGCCGACCGCCGGGCCGACGGTGGAGGCCAGCCGCTCGGTGACGCCGGCGAAGCCGGTGGCGCGCTCCAGCGGCACCTGCGCCCGGTCCGCCGCCTCCGGGACCATGACCGACTTGGCCAGGTCCCCCGGGCCGCGCATCGCGCCGATCACCGCGACCATGCCGAGCAGCAGCCCGAACGGCAGCAGCCCCAGCGCGTGCAGTAACGGCACCAGCCCGGCCGCGACGGCGCTCACGGCGTCCGTCGTCCAGGAGACGACGCGCGGGCCGAGCCGGTCGACCAGGGGCCCGGTCAGCGCCTTGACCAGGACGTACGGCGTCATCTCGGCGAAGGCGACCAGACCCGTCATGGTGGCGCTGCCCGTCGTGGCGAGGACGAACCAGGGCAGTGCGACGGCCGAGACCCGGGTGCCCGTCAGCGAGACGACCGAGGAGGCCAGCACCCCGACCAGCGGCCGGAGGCTGCGCGCGGGGGCAGCGGGGGTGGCGGGGGCGGCGGTGACAGCGGCGTCGGTCATGGTTGCTCCCCCTCCTGGTCGGCCTCCGCCGTGGCCTCGGCCGTGGCCTTCGGCTCGGGCAGCACGTGGACGACGACGGCCACCGGCTCGGCGCCCTCGGGCACCGGCCCCTCGGCGTCGAGCCGCCGGTAGCGGGCGACCACGGCCGCGAGGTCGTCGGCCAGTTGCTCGGCCTCCTCCGGCGTGAGCCGCAGCACCATGTCGCTAAGGTCGACCGTCTTGCGCCACTCGCGCGGCATCGTCTCGAACGCGTTGAGCGCGCGCTGGCCGGTCAGCGCGTGCGCGGCGAAGACGGAGCGCAGGTACCCGACGACCGTCTCCGGCTCCTCGTCGGCCTGGTCGTCCCCCGTCCAGACCGTGAGCGTGTGCACCGAACGCCACCACCGCTCGCGCGCGTTGCCGCGCCCGGGATCCTCCTCGACGAAGCCCGCGGCGGCGAGCTGGCGGAGGTGGTAGCTCGTGGCCCCCGAGTTCAGCCCCAGCTGCTCGGCGAGCCTGGTCGCCGTGGACGGGCCCTGCTTGCGCAGCAGCCCGACCAGCTGCATGCGCACGGGGTGGGCCATCGCGCGCATGCCCTTGGCGGTGAGTACGGCGTGCGGGTCGTCACTGTGCTTCCAGCCACGGTCATCGGTCATGGCATGAGCGTAGGACCGCAAAGAACTCTTTGCAAAGGATTTTTTGCGAAGAACTCTTTGCGGTTCACGCGGGCCGCTCCACGCCGAACAGCACCAGGCGCATCACTCGTGGGCGACCGCCAGGATCAGCACCACCGTCAGCCCGCCCCCGGGCGTCGCCTCCAGCGCGACCCGCCCGCCCGACGAGAGCACCAGGCCGTGCAGCGCGGGCC
>NZ_JBFBDY010000504.1:0-4705 GCF_040683475.1 Kitasatospora sp. NPDC093558
GCATCGCGCACCACCAAGAGAGAGTAAAGTGCCGTGGTCAGACCGGGTGCCGCAGGGACGGTCAGCCCAGCTGCGGGGCGACGGCGCCCGCGATGAGCTCCAGGTGGTCGAGGTCGTGCAGGTCGAGGATCTGGAGGTAGATCCGCTGCGTGCCGATGGCCGCGTACCGGCCGATCTTCTCCGCGACCTCCGCCGGGCTGCCCGCCAGGCCGTTCGCCTTCAGCTCGTCGACGTCGCGGCCGATGGCCGCGGCCCGCCGCGCCACCTCGGCGTCATCGCGGCCGACGCAGGCGACCAGCGCCGCCGAGTACACGAGGCCGTCGGCCGGGCGGCCCGCCCGCTCGGCGGCGGTGCGCACCCGGCCGAACTGCACGGCGGTGTCCTCCACCGAGGAGAACGGCAGGTTGAACTCGTCCGCGAAGCGCGCGGCCAGCGCCGGGGTGCGCTTGGGGCCGTGGCCGCCGACCAGCACCGGAACGTGCCCCTGCACGGGTTTGGGCAGCGCCGGCGACTCGGTGAGCGTGTAGTGCTCGCCGACGAAGTCGAAGGTGTCGCCGGGCTTGGTGTTCCACAGCCCGGTGATGATCGCCAGCTGCTCCTCCAGGCGCCCGAACCGCTCCTTCGGGAAGGGGATGCCGTACGCCGTGTGCTCGGCCTCGTACCAGCCGGCGCCGAGGCCGAACTCGACCCGTCCGCCGCTCATCGCGTCGACCTGGGCGACCTGGATCGCGGTGACGCCGGGCAGCCGGAAGGTCGCGGCGGTCATCAGGGTGCCCAGGCGGATGGTGCGGGTGTCGCGGGCGAGGCCGGCCAGGGTGATCCAGGCGTCGGTGGGGCCGGGCAAGCCGTCGGCGCCGCCCATCTTCAGGTAGTGGTCGGAGCGGAAGAAGGCGCTGAACGCGCCCACGTCCTCGGCGGTGCGGGCGACCGCCAGCAGCGTCTCGTAGCTCGCGCCCTGCTGGGGCTCGGTGAAGATGCGGAGATCCATGCCGGCCATTCTGGTACGGACGGCCCGCCGGTCACACGACGGAACCGGCCCGTGCACAGGGTGTTTCCCGGGTGGCCAAGGTCTCAGCACGGAACCGTCACGACCCGCCGTGTCCGCCCGCCGGTTCCCCTACCGTGGACGGATGTTCGCCACCTCCGACGAGTCCTCCGGCCGCTCCCCCGACGAGCCGGCCGGCTGCCCGCTGCCGGGCATCGTCGCCGCCTTCACGCCGCGGCTGGCCGAGTTCGCGTTCGAGCCCGGCTTCGTCGCCTCGGTCGACCAGCACGCCGCCGAGCTGCGCGAGCTGCTGTACGCGCAGGGGCCGGAGCTGCTGCCCCCGCCCCTGGACCGCGAGGAACTGTCGGACTACGCGCTCGGCTTCCTCGACGCGCTCGCCGAGATCGGCTGGCGGGAGCCGGTCGGGTACGACTTCGCCGTCGGGCGGCTCACCGCGATCTGCTGGCTGGTGCGCGAGCAGGGGCTGCTCACCGCCTGACGGCGGGCTGGGGCGCGGCACCCGGCCTGAGCCGAAAGACCCGCAAGCTGCGCGGCAATGCCTGATCCCCCCAGGTGAACCGGGCCCCGCACAACGCACCGGCGACCGGGCTCGTGATCGCGCGTAGAGTTGGCGGTCCACGGACGACGCGCGCGGGGGCTGGGGAGGACACGACAGTGAGCGGAGCGGTCAGCACCAGCGCCGAGGACGGCACCACCGGCCGGCCGGCCACCCCCACCGGGCCGCGGCCCGAGCGCCACCCGGCCCTGCACTGGCGCGTCCGGCCGCAGCGTCCCGGCGCCGCCGTCCTCGTCCTGCACGGCGGCGAGGAGCGCAACCTCGCCCGGCCCGGCCTCCTCAACCTGCCGCTGCTGCGCATGCACGGCTTCCTCCGCGCGCTGCGCCGCGGCACCGCCGGGGCCGACATCGCCATCGGCACCGTCCGCTACCGCCACCGCGGCTGGAACGACGAGCGCGCCGACGCCGCCCGGGACGCCCTCGCCGCCCTCGACGAGCTCCGCGCGGAGCTCGGCGGCGTGCCGACCGTCCTGGTCGGGCACTCCATGGGCGGCCGGGCGGCGCTGCGCGCGGGCGGCCACCCGAACGTCACCGGCGTCGTCGCGCTCGCCCCCTGGTGCCCGGCGGGCGACCCGTGCGAGCAGCTGGCCGGGCGCGACGTGCTGATGCTGCACGGGGACCGCGACACCGTCACCCCGCCCGCCGACACCCACGCCTTCGCCGCCCGCAGCCGCGCCGCCGGCGCCCGCGTGTGCGGCTACACCGTCACCGGCAGCGGCCACGCGATGCTCCAGCGCGTCCCCGACTGGCACCGCGCGACCACCCACCTCACCGCCGCGATGCTCGGCCTGCGCGACCTGCCCGCCGAGACCGTCTCCGCGCTCGCCCTGCCGCCGGGCTCCCGCGAGGCGCTCACCCTCCCGCTGCCGCGCCAGCCCCGGCGGGTCTGAACCACCGGTCCGTCCGGCGTGGCGCGCGGCCCGTCGGCGAAACGGACGCATAGGATTCGCCCCGCCCGCGCGGCCGTGCTGTCGTAGGCCCCATGCGCACTTCGACACTCCGCCGCGCGGCCCTTTCGACCGTGGCCGCCGTCCTGCTCACCGCCGCCACCGCCTCGGCCGCCTCGGCCGCCCCGCGCGACGTCACCGCCGACCAGTGCTACGAAGCCGGCGGCCACGTGGAGGGCGTCGGCTACTGCACCGGCGCCGAGGGCGTGGACGGGTGGGGGGCGGACATCGACGGGCAGGGCATCAACTCCCAGCCCAACCTCTTCGACCGGTAAAGGCACCGCCCCCCGGGATCCGCCCGTACGGATCTGCCGCTACGCTCTGTGCGCGCCGCGCCGCAGGGCCGGCGGACACGATCACAGCACGGGGGGATCCACCAGATGCGCTACCTGGTCCGCGACCGCATGTTCGCCTTCCACGAGGAGGCCTGGATCGAGACCGAGCACCGGGAGAAGCTCTACCGCGTCAACCGGAAGTTCCTCCGGCTGCGACGGACCTTCGCCCTGGTCGACACCCGGGGCGAGCACGTCGCGAGCATCGTCCGCAAGGCCTTCACCGTCCACCACACCCTCCTCATCAAGCAGGACGGCACGGTGACGGCCAAGATCAGCAAGAAGATGTTCGCCCTCTTCGGCGACCGCTTCAAGGTGCGCCTCGCCGACGGCCGACGCCTGCGGATAGCGGGCAACCTGTGGGACCGCGAGTTCGACATCCAGCACGAGGGCACGACCCTCGCGCACATCTCCCGCCGCTGGTTCACGATCCGTGACGCGTACGCCGTCGACGTCCTCTACCCGCAGGACGCGCTGCTCCTGCTCGTCCTCGCGGTGTGCGTGGACCACGTCGTCGAGGACGCCAAGGGCGATCAGCTCACCAACCTCTGACCGCCCCGGCGCCCGTCCTACGAACCCTTGGGGCTGGTGCGGATGACGTTGCCCTTGGGGTCGGTCTCCAGGTAGCCGCCGCCGTACGCGTCGTCGAGGTAGATCAGGAGAGCCGGGCTCTCGTCGATGATGTCGGGTTTGACGACCATGTAACGCGTGGTCGGCTGCGGGACGTTGATGCCGTCCTGGGCCTTCTTCAGGAGGCCGGGAAGAAGGTCCCAGTTGTACTGGCCGAGATCGAAGAGCCTGTCGACAGAGGTCACCGAGCCGCTCCCGGCGACGGCCTGCTTGGTGAACTTGCCGTCGCGGTAGTCGATCATGTCGTAGCCCTTGGGCTCGTTCGCGACGGGGACCTTGGCGATCGCGTACTCGGGGTAGACGTCCAGTTCCCAGACCTTGCCGCTCGGCGCGAACGGCTTCAGCGCCTCCACCACCTTCCGGACGCCGTTCGGGGTGAGGAGGTCCACCTTGGCCGCGGGCGTCTCGGGAGCGACGGACGGCAAGGCCAGGCCGGAGGGCAGGGCGACGGCGGACGTCGAGCCGGTGTCCCCGGAGACCTTCGTGCCGGCCGTGACGGTGGTCGAGGGCGCCGCGTTGCTGCCGTCCTTGTGCAGGTACCAGTTCAGGCCGCCGTAGCCGATCCCGAGGACGACGACGGCCGCCACGGCGAACGGCGCGAGGTTGCGGCGCGCCGTGGTCGGAGCCGGGGTCGGAGCCGTGACCGGGCCAGACGGGATCGCGTCCATGGGCGGCTGCGGCCCGGGCCGCAGCTGCGTCGTCGGCACCATCATCGGCGGGGGCGTCGACACACTGTGCTCGGCCGCCGCGAGCATGCGGTCGAACTGCTCGGCGTCCGGCCGCGCCGCCGGGTCCTTGGCGAGCACGGCGGACAGCAGCGGCCCGAGCGGGCCGGCCCGGTGCGGGGGCGGGAGCGGTTCGTCGAGGACGGCGGCGAGGGTCGCGAGGGTGCTCGCGCGGCGCAGCGGGTGGTAGCCCTCCATCGAGACGTACAGCATCATGCCGAGCGACCACAGGTCGGAGGAGGGGTTGCCCTCCTGGCCGCGGAGGCGTTCGGGGGCGATGTACTCGGGCGAGCCAATGAGCGCGCCGGTCGCGGTGAGGGCGGTGGCGTCCTGGATGGCGGCGATGCCGAAGTCGGCGAGCACCGGGGTGCCGTCGGGGCGCAGCAGGACGTTGCCGGGCTTGACGTCGCGGTGCTGGATGCCGACGGCGTGGGCGGCGCGCAGCGCGGACAGGACGCCGCGGCCGATCCGGGCGGCCTCGGCGACGCCGAGCGGGCCGTGGCCGAGGC
>NZ_JBFBDY010000505.1:0-4704 GCF_040683475.1 Kitasatospora sp. NPDC093558
GTCCTCGGCCGTCCCGGCGTGCCGGGCGGTCGCGGGGGCGCCGGCCGGGGTCGCGGCGGCGCCGCGGCCGCCCTGGACGGTCTTGCCGGCCGGGGCCACGACGGAGCGCTGCACGGGCGGCTGCGCGGGCGCCGGGACGGTGGCGGCCTGCTGGTCCTGCGGGGACGACTGGCGTCCCGTCTCACCGGTGCCCTGGGCGTCCTGCGTGCCCTCGGCGCCGTCCCTGCCGTTGCCGGCCCTCGCGGTCTCCGGTCTGGATGCCTCGGCGGCCGGACGCGGCGCGAGGGACGGCGACAGCGCCATCCCGCCGGTGGTCCGGAACAGCTCGTCGGCACCCGGGAGACTCACTCGGCGGGGCGGCACCGGTCGAGCACCTCCCTGGCGAGCTGGCGGTAGGCGGCGGCACCGACCGAGTTGGTCGCGTACGTGGTGATCGGCTCGCCGGCGACGGTGGTCTCCGGGAAGCGCACGGTGCGCCCGATGACGGTGTGGAAGACGTGCTCGCCGAACGCCTCGACGACGCGCGCCAGCACCTCGCGGCTGTGCACGGTGCGCGAGTCGTACATGGTGGCGAGGATGCCGTCCAGGCGCAGCTCGGGGTTGAGCCGCTCGCAGACCTTCTCGATGGTCTCGGTGAGCAGCGCGACGCCGCGCAGCGCGAAGAACTCGCACTCCAGCGGGACGATGACGCTGTGAGCGGCCGTCAGCGCATTGACCGTCAGCAGACCCAGCGACGGCTGGCAGTCGATGATGACGTAGTCGTAGTCCGGCAGCAGCGGCTTCAGGGCGCGCGCCAGCGCGGACTCCCGGGCCACCTCGCTGACCAGCTGCACCTCGGCGGCGGAGAGGTCGATGTTGGACGGCAGCAGGTCCATGCCCGGCACGGCGGTCTTGAGCAGCACCTCATCGGCCGTCAGGCCGCGCTCCATGAGCAGGTTGTAGACCGTGACGTCGAGTTCCATCGGGTTGACGCCGAGTCCGACGGAGAGCGCGCCCTGCGGGTCGAAGTCGACGAGCAGCACCCGGCGGCCGTACTCGGCCAGCGCGGCGCCCAGGTTGATGGTCGACGTGGTCTTGCCGACGCCGCCCTTCTGGTTGCACATCGCGATGATCTGCGCGGGGCCGTGCTCGGCCACCGGCGCGGGGATCGGGAAGTAGGGCAGCGGACGGCCGGTGGGGCCGACCCGCTCGCGGCGCTGGCGCGCGGCGTCGGGGGCCAGCGTGGCGGCGTACTCCGGGTCCGGCTCGTACTCGGCGTCCGGGTCGTCGTAGGCGCCGTAGGCGAACTCGCCGTAGGCCAGGCCGTAGGCCGCCAAGTCGGTGTCGTGATCGGTCACCGTGGTCACCTGCGCTGTGTTCTGGCGTGCTTCGAAAGTACGGAGTGCGACCGAGCCGACCTCGGCCGAGCCCACGGAGGGCTGCCGGGCCCCGGACTCCTCACTCGGCTGGCCGGCGGTGTGTTCCGCCAGTCCTGGCTGACCACCCCCGGGAGCAAATGTCGACTCATTCACAAGTCGTCTTACCTCCTTGGGCATCCAGGACTCTATGTCGATTCGTCAGCGTGGCAGCAGCCGACGGTTTGCGACTCTAGGCCGTTCAAGGCGTTCGCAGCAACACAATCCACGGTAGTGGGCATGATGTGTCGACTATCGGGCAGGCCGCTGTCAAGGGATGAGTGGCTGGTTGACCCTAACGTTTCTGCGCCGGCGTGCGGTGGGGTGACACGACCGACGGAAATTGACGACAGAGCGACCCGCCCACGCCACCGGCCGTTCACGAGCACGGCGAAGCCCCCGACCCGAGGGGAGAGGGTCGGGGGCGAACGACCGCCGTGCGGTCAGGGTGTTCAGGCGAGCACGCTCTCCAGGGACACCGACTCCAGGCCGAAGGCCTCGGCGACGGCCGGGAAGGTGATCTGGCCCTCGTGCACGTTCAGGCCCTTGGCGAGCGCCGGGTCACGGCGCAGCGCCTCCTTCCACCCGCGGTTGGCCAGCTCGACGACGTACGGCAGCGTCGCGTTGGTCAGCGCGTAGGTGGAGGTGTTCGGGACGGCGCCCGGCATGTTGGCCACGCAGTAGAAGACCGAGTTGTGGACCTGGAAGGTCGGCTCGGCGTGCGTGGTCGGGTGCGAGTCCTCGAAGCAGCCGCCCTGGTCGATGGCGATGTCGACGAGCACGGAGCCCGGCTTCATGCGGGAGACCAGCTCGTTGGTGACGAGCTTGGGGGCCTTGGCGCCCGGGATCAGCACGGCGCCGATGACCAGGTCGGCCTCGATGACGGCCTTCTCCAGCTCGAAGGTGTTGGAGACGATCGCCTTGATCTTCGTGCCGAAGATGCGGTCGGCCTCGCGCAGCTTGTTGATGTCGCGGTCGAGCAGGGTCACGTCGTAGCCCATGCCGATGGCGATGGTGGCCGCGTGCCAGCCGGAGACGCCACCGCCGATGACGACGGCCTTGGCCGGGTGGGTGCCGGGCACGCCACCGGGCAGCACGCCGCGGCCGCCGACCGGGCTCATCAGGTGGTAGGAGCCGACCTGCGGGGCCAGGCGGCCCGCGACCTCGGACATCGGGGCGAGCAGCGGCAGGGCGCCGTTGCCGAGCTGCACGGTCTCGTACGCGATGGCGGTGGTGCCGGAGGCGACGAGCGCGTCCGTGCCGGCACGGTCGGCCGCCAGGTGCAGGTACGTGAAGAGGGTCTGGCCCTTGCGGAGGCGGTGGTACTCCGAGGCGATGGGCTCCTTGACCTTCAGCAGCAGGTCGGCGGTGGCCCACACCTCGTCGGCGGTGGGGAGGATGGTGGCACCGGCGGCCACGTACTCCTCGTTGGGGATCGAGGAGCCGACACCGGCGTTGTCCTCGATGTAGACCTCGTGTCCGTTGCGGACCAGCTCATGCACGCCGGCGGGCGTGATGGCCACGCGGTACTCGTGGTTCTTGACCTCGCGGGGGATGCCGACCTTCACGGCTAAACACGTCCTCTTGCCATGGGGGTCCCTACCGGAGAAGACCGGCGGGCGACGCGCACGGGGGGAAGCCTCCGGGGGCAGCCCGGGGCATGGATCGCTGCGCGACTGAGTTCGAGTGTAATGAAGCCCAGTCGGCGTGTCAGCCTTCCAAAGTGACTAATTTTGCCGGACACATTGGCAGGTTCGTAGGCTTCCGCCCTGATCTTCCCATCAAAGGTGTCCGAACCGGACAACTAAGACAATACCCCCGAAGCGCCCATCACCACCCGGTATGGAGGCGTTCGCGCAGGTCCGCCAGGCTGGCCCCGACGGCCTCCTGACCCCGTTCGTCGCCCAGCCTGCGCAGCACCGCCAGGGCTGCGCGGTACTCCCGCTCGGCCTCCTCGAAACGGCGCTGCGCGGTGTGCGCCTCGGCCACCCTGGCCAGGAGCCGGGCCTCGGCCGCCTGCTCCCCCATCGACTGCCGCAGCCCGAGCGCCCGCCCGTACCAGTCGGCGGCGCGCACGGCGTCCCCGAGCGCCCGGTGGCACCCGGCCGCGCCCTCCAGCGCCCGCGCGCAGAGCGGCTGGTCGCCGACGCTGCGGGCGTACTCCAGGGCGGCCCGGTAGCGGCTGCCGGCGAGCTCCCAGCGGCCGGCGGCGGCCTGCAGGTCGCCCAGGTTGAGCAGCGCGGCCGAGGCCCGCCGGGGCCGGCCGTTACGCTCGGCGACGGTCAGCACCAGCTCGTGCAGCCGGTGGAGGTCGGCGGGCCCGGCACCGCCGGTGAGCGGCAGCGCCCGCAGCAGCGCGGTGACCAGCCGCCCGGCCGAGCCGTCGAGGTCGCCCTGGCCGATCGCGTCGCCGACGGCGCCGAGCAGGAGGTCCCGCTCGCCGAGCAGCCACTCCCGGGCGTGTGCGGCCGAGCTCAGCCGCAGCGCGGCGGGCAGCGGGTCCGGCGCCGGGCCGGCGGCCGGGTCGAGCAGCGCCCGGGCCGACTCGGTGAGCCGCACCATCCGCTCCAGCAGCCGGGCCCTGGCCAGCTCGGTCTCGGCGGGCCGGTCCTCGTGTTCGCGCAGCCGGACGAGCCGCGGGTAGATCCGCGCGGGCACCCGGTAGCGCGGCGTGCCGTCGGCGGCCGGCGGCTCCTCGGCGAGCAGTTCCCGCTCGGCGAGCGCGGCCAGCGTCGCGGCGGCGTCCGGGGCCGGGCAGCCGACCAGGGCGGAGGCGGTGCGCAGGTCGGCGGTCTGGGCGGGGGCCAGGGTGAGGGTGCGCAGCATCCGTGCCTGGGCGGCCGGGAGCGTGCGGTACACCATGGTGAACGCGCCGACCAGCGGGTCGTTGTCGGGGACGGGCACGGGCTCGGCGGGCTCGGGGGCGGGCTTGACCCAGGCCGCCGGGTCGGTGGCCGGCACGGTGGGCGGCTCCGGCGCCGCGGCCGGGCCGTTGCTCCCGGCCCCCTTCGCGTCCTTGGGGCCCTTCACCCCCTTGACGTTCTTGGCGGGCGCCGCCTTCTCCTCCTTCTTCCCCACGTTCGCGACGGACTTCGCGGCGCCCTTCGCCGCGTCGTTCAGCGCGTTCGTCGCCACGCCGTTCGGAGTGTCCTTCGCGCCGTCCCTCGCCCCCTTCTTCCGGTCCGCCGCCGGCCGGGCCGCCTCCTCGCTCAGGACGCCCGCGAGCTCGCGCGCCGCCTCGGTGACGGCCGTCTTCGGGTTGCCGCGCAGCCAGCCGGCCATCAGCCGCAGCGCGGCGGGCCGGGCGGCG
>NZ_JBFBDY010000506.1:0-4704 GCF_040683475.1 Kitasatospora sp. NPDC093558
GGCACGTCAACGCGCACGGGACCGGCACCCCGCTCAACGACCCGGCCGAGGCGGCCGCCCTGCAGCAGGTGTTCCACCGGCCGCCGCCCGTGACCGCCAACAAGAGCGTCATCGGCCACACGATGGGCGCGGCCGGGGCGATCGAGGCGGCGATCGCCGTCCTGTCCCTCCAGCACCGGCTTGTGCCGCCCACCGCCAACCTCGACCGGCTCGACGACGCCGTCGACCTCGACGTCGTCACCAAGGTGCCGCGCCCGCTCACCGTCCCCACCGCCCTGTCCGTCTCCAGCGGCTTCGGCGGGCAGAACGCCGCCGTCGTGCTCACCGCCGCCTGAAGCGGCCCGCCCGGCGCGGGTCGTCCCGGCGGCGCCCCGAGCCATCGAGCCCACCGCTTCCCGCAGCGGTCGTCCCAAGCCGTCGAGCCCACCGCCACCCGAGCCGTCGCGGCCGTCCCACCGCCGCCCGAACCCGGAGCCCCCGATGTCCGTCCCCCTCGCCCTCGCCCGGCTCTACGCCCACCTGGTGTTCCGCCGCCCGCCCACCGACTGGTCCGTTCCCGCCGCGGACGGCCGGTACGAGCCCGCCGACCCGGCCGGCCCCGCCGAGCCCACCGGCCCCGACGACGACCGGCCGCTCACGCTGCTCGTGCTCGGCGACTCGCTCGCCCAGAGCCTCGCCGAGGGCGTCGGCCGCCCGGTCCTCCTGCGCGTCCACGCCCGGGCCGGCGCGACCACGGCCGCCGTCGGCCGGCAGGTGGCGCGGTCGGCGCGGCTGCGGCCGGGGATCGCGGTGCTGATCGTCGGCGGGAACGACGTGCTGCTGCCCGCGCCGCTCGGGCGCGCCGCCCGCCGCTTCGCCCATCTCGCGCGGGCGCTGCGGGACGCGGGCTGGCAACTCGTCGTCGTGCCGTGCCCCAACCCCGGCTACGGGCCCGGCTTCCGGCGCCTCGCCCGCTGGATCGGCCACTACCGGTCCCGCCGCCTCGCCCGCCTCCACACCCGCACCGCCGTCCGCACCGGCGCCCACCTGGCCCCCACGGCGGGCCCCGAGTTCCGCGAGCGGGCCGACACGCTCCTGGGCCCCGACGGCGTCCACCCGTCCCCGGCCGGCTACGCCGCCCACGCCGCCCGCATGCTGCCCACCATCCTGGAGGCGGCGGTGCAGGTCCGGACCCCCGTCCCCGCGCCCAACTGACCGACACGTTCCCCGCGTCCCGCAGCCGGGGCGCGGGGAACGGCACAAAGCACCTGCCTGGCAACCGAGTTGGCGCTACGCCAGCACCACCGCGTCCAACTGCGCCGCCGTGGCCGCCCGTACGAGGGCCCGCATCACGCGCAGGTCGTCGCCCTGCTCCGGGTGCCACTGCACCCCCAGCGTGAACCCCGGCCCCTCCACCGCCTCGACCGTCCCGTCCGGCGCGTGCGCCGAGACCCGCAGGCCGCCCCCGACCCGGTCCACCGCCTGGTGGTGGAAGGTCGGCACCTCCAACTCGCTCTCCGGCAGCAGCCCGCCGAGCAGCGTCCCCGGTACCGGCCGCACCAGGTGCGTCCCGTACTTGCCGGGCGTGCCGCCGTGCATGTCCACGTCGACGACGTCCGGCAGGTGCTGCACGAGCGTGCCCCCGCAGACGACGTTGAGGACCTGCATGCCCCGGCAGATGCCGAGCAGCGGCATGCCCGCCGCCAGCGCGCCGCGCAGCAGCGCGACCTCCCACACGTCCCGTTCCGGCGAGTCGACCTCGGTGCGCGGGTGCGCCGCCGCGCCGTAGTACGCCGGGTCGAGGTCCGGACCGCCCGCGATGACGAGGGCGTCGAGCCGCGCGAGGACGTCCGGCGCGCGTTCCGGGGCGTCCGGCGGGAGGAGGACGGCGATGCCGCCGGAGTCCTGGACGTAGGCGGTGTACCGCTCGGGCACGAGTGCCACCCGGCGGGCCCGCCAGTCGCTCCAACTCGCGTCCACCACGTAGGTGCTGACGCCGATGAAAGGCCTGCGATCCATGGCGCGCATTCTCCACCCGCCACGTCCTTTCCCACGTCAATCACGCATCTCGGCGCGCCACACCCGCCCGCCCTCTTCCGCCCCGCGAGCCGCAGGCCGTACGGTTCGCTGTGACCGCCTGATCTCGAAGAGTGATCGAGGAGAAGGGTTCCGTCGCCATGTCCGAGAACGCCGCCGCAGGCGGGCCGCCGCGGGCCCCGCTCACGCTGGACGAACTGCGCACCCTGGTGGACGCCGGCGAGGTGCACACCGTCGCGCTCGCCTTCACCGACATGCAGGGCCGCCTGCAGGGCAAGCGGTTCGCCGCCCGGTTCTTCCTCGACGAGGTCGTCGAGAACGGCGCCGAGGCCTGCGACTACCTGCTCGCCGTGGACGTCGACCTCAACACCGTGGACGGCTACGCGTTCTCGTCCTGGGCGACGGGCTACGGCGACTTCGCGATGCGCCCCGACCTCGCCACGCTGCGGCTCACCCCGTGGCAGCCCGGCACCGCCCAGGTCACCGCCGACCTCACCCGGCACGGCGGCCACCCGGTGGACGCGGCGCCGCGCCGGCTGCTGCGCCGCCAGATCGCGCGCCTGGCCGAGCACGGGCTGGCCGCCGACATCGGCACGGAGCTGGAGTTCCTGGTCTTCCGGGACACCTACGAGCAGGCCTGGCTGGGCGGTTACCGCGGCCTGACCCCGGCGAACCTGTACAACGTCGACTACTCGATGCTGGGCACGGCCCGTGTGGAGCCGCTGCTGTCGCGCATCCGCAACGAGATGGCGGGCGCGGGCCTGACCGTCGAGTCCGCGAAGGGTGAGTGCAACCTCGGCCAGCACGAGATCGCCTTCCGCTACGCCGACGCGCTCACCACGTGCGACCAGCACAGCGTCTACAAGACGGGCGCCAAGGAGATCGCCGCCCAGCAGGGCTGCGCGCTCACCTTCATGGCCAAGTACGACGAGCGCGAGGGCAACAGCTGCCACATCCACCTGTCGCTGCGCGACGCCGTCGGCGCGCCCGCGTTCGCCGACCGGGACGGCCGGATGACCGACACGATGCGGCACTTCCTGGCCGGGCAGCTCGTCGCGTTGCGCGAGTTCAGCCTGCTGTACGCGCCGAACATCAACTCCTACAAGCGTTACCGCCCGGGCTCGTTCGCGCCGACGGCGGTCGCCTGGGGCCGGGACAACCGCACCTGTGCGTACCGCGTGGTGGGCCACGGGCCCGGCCTGCGGATGGAGAACCGGGTGCCCGGCGGGGACGTCAACCCGTACCTCGCGGTGGCCGGGATGATCGCGGCCGGCCTGCACGGCGTCCAGCAGAAGCTCGAACTGCCCGCGCCGTGCCTGGGCAACGCGTACGCCGTCGAGGAGTACGCCCGGGTGCCCGGCTCGCTGCGCGAGGCCGCCGACCTGTGGAGCAGCAGCGAACTCGCCCGGGCGGCCTTCGGGGACGACGTGGTGGAGCACTACCTGAACATGGCCCGGGTCGAGCAGTCCGCGTACGACGGCGCCGTGACCGACTGGGAGCGCTACCGCTCCTTCGAACGGATGTGAGGCCGATGACCGCGAAGGGATCCGTACCCGAGGACGCCGTCTGCCGCCGCCTGGTCGGCCGCACCGCCGTGATCACCGGCGCGGGCAGCGGCATCGGCCTGGCCGCGGCGCGCCGGCTGGCCGCCGAGGGCGCGAAGGTGGTGTGCGCGGACCTCGACGAGGAGACCGGCAAGGCGGCGGCGAAGGAGGTCGGCGGCCTGTTCGTGCACACCGACGTCACCGACCCGTACATGGTCGAGGCGCTGTTCGACGAGGCCTACGAGACGTACGGCAGCGTGGACGTGGCCTTCAACAACGCGGGCATCTCGCCGCCCGAGGACGACTCGATCCTGACCACCGGCCTGGACGCGTGGCGAAGGGTCCAGGAGGTCAACCTGACCTCCGTCTACCTGTGCTGCAAGGCGGCGCTGCCGTACATGCGCCGGCACGGGCGCGGCTCGATCATCAACACGGCGAGCTTCGTGGCCCGGATGGGTGCGGCGACCTCGCAGATCTCGTACACCGCCTCGAAGGGCGGGGTGCTGTCGATGTCCCGCGAGCTGGGCGTGCAGTTCGCGCGGGAAGGGATCCGGGTGAACGCGCTGTCGCCGGGGCCGGTGGACACCCCGCTGCTGCGGGAACTGTTCGCCAAGGACCCGGAGCGGGCCGCGCGGCGCCTGGTGCACATCCCGCTGGGCCGGTTCGCCCGCCCGGAGGAGATCGCCGCGGCGGTGGCGTTCCTGGCCAGTGACGACTCGTCGTTCATCACCGCGAGCGAGTTCCTGGTCGACGGCGGCATCGCCGGGGCGTACGTCACGCCGCTGTAGGCCGCTCCGATGGGCCGCCCGGGGTGCTTCTCACCGTAATTTCATCCGGAAGCACGGGAATTCGCGGTTGTGCTGATTTCGCGTTTATCCGGGTGCCTTTAGATTCTCTGGTGTGAGTGAGCAGATTCCCGCCGGGTGGTACCCGGACCCCAAGGACACCAGCAGCGACCCGAGACCGCAGCGCTGGTGGGACGGCAAGGGCTGGACGGCCAGCACCCGGCCCGCACCCTCGGACGCGCCGACGCCGGAACCCCCGGCCGCCGACGCCCCGGGGCCGGGGACGGTCGAAGAGCCCCCGGCGGCGGCCGGCGGGCCGACGGTGCTGGAGGGCGAGGTGCTGGAGAGCGGTTCGGTCC
>NZ_JBFBDY010000507.1:0-4689 GCF_040683475.1 Kitasatospora sp. NPDC093558
GCCCGCCGTCGAGCACGATAGTCGCGACGGCGCGGCGCGGCTACGGTCCGTGCGGAGCTCGTGCACGGAGGGTGCGCGTTCCGGCCGTTGTGGAGATCGCCGGGGCCGCCCTGCGGAGCCCCGCCGGTGGGCGGGCGCGGCGCGTGGGGAGAGGCGGGCGGCCCGCACCGGTGCGGTGCCGGGGGTGGTCCGGCTGGTCTGTCGACGGTCTGGTGGTTCGGGGTGGTCCGGCTGGTCTGTCGGCGGTCTGGTGGTCCGGGGGTGGTCCGGCTGGTCCGTCGGCGGTCTGGTGGTCCGGCGTCAGACGGAGTGGTAGCGGCCCGTGCGGGACTCCCAGTACTGGTAGCCGGCGAGCCAGGTGAGCAGCCCGTCGGCGTACCGCTGGGCGATGCTCGCCTCGACCCGGGACAAGCCCAGCTCCCGGTAGACCTCCGGGAGTTGGGCGTGCAGCTCGCCGCAGCGCTCGACCATGATCTGCGCCTCGTCGATGACCACCGCGCAGGCCTCCTCGGCCGAGCAGCGGCGCTCGCGCTGGACGATCAGCACGAGGTTGTTGACGTCGCCGCGCGGGGCCTCCAGCGGGAAGGACCGCACGTCGTTGCTCAACGAGGGTATGTCGGCGGCGAGTTGGCGCAGCTGACGGAGCACCGGGTGGTGCAGGACGGCCGGCGGCACCTCGAACTGGCCGAGCCGTTCGACCATGTCGAAGATGGTCTCCATGGCCGCGGTGCCCCGTCTGAGGACGAGGTAGCCGGCCCGGTCCGGCGGGCGGGTGGAGATCCGTCCGGCGGCCTCGGCCGGGTGACTGGCCAGGTACCACTCCCAGTTGTAGGCGGCGCGGGCCTGCCAGCGCGCGGGCATGCCGCGCACGCTGCGGTCCCAGAGGTCCGCGAACGCCGTCTCGACGGGGGAGCGCTGGTCGGCCTGAGCGCCGTGCAGCACCGCGATGAGCCGTTCGCAGATCGGGGCGACCTCGGTGGGGCGGCGGCCGAGCGGGCCGTCGAACTGGTCGTCGAAGAGGAAGTAGAACCCCATCAGGTCGGCCGCCAGGGCGAGTTCGTCCGGTCCGGCGTCCGGGTAGCCCAGCGCGGCGAGCTCGACGACCTCCCAGTGGGCGTAGCCGGGGTGGTCGGCGTCGGGCAGCAGCGGGTGGCGGAGGAGCCAGTCGCGGTGCAGTGCGGTGGCCTGCGGGATGTGCGTACTGCGGCGGTGCGGGAACGGGATCTGAAGTGAAGTGTCGTCAGACATCGGACTCCCGGTGCAGCGGAGGGTGGGGGCGCTTGCGGTTAGGGCACGGCGTGTGGGGGAGTTGACGCAGCGAGGCTTCGGGGGTGAGGGTGACAGGACAAGATCATCTTCGCCTCGCGGGCCGTAGGGTATCTGATGTAATGATCGGACGTTAGGGATATAGGGCAATTGCCCGTGGCAAGCGTTCCGAACCCTCACCGTCCGCCTCAGCCTGCGCGAATGCCGCACGGCACGCCCCCCACGGCGCTAACCTCGGCACACGACCATGAGCCAGCAGGAGCGGCGGAGGCATGACGTGACCGAGCAGCGCAACGGACTTCGGGCGGGAACCGGCCCCGGCCGGGACGGGGACGGCGCCGCTCCCCGGGTCAGACTGCGCGACCGCGACGCGGAACTGCGCTCCGCCGAGACCGCCGTCGAGAAGCTGTGCCGCGAATTCGCCGCCGGGGGCACCGAGATCGGCGAACTCCTCACCATCTCCGGCCGTCCCGGCATCGGCAAGACCAGCCTGCTGCACGAGGTGCGGCGCGCCGCCAAGCTCCGCGACGGCGCCACCGTGCTGTTCGCCCGAGGCGGCGAACAGCAGGTCAAGGAGCCGTACCACGTGCTGCGCCAGCTCCTGCAGCCCGCGCTCACCAGCCTCGCGCCCGCCGAGTTCCGCCAGGTGATGGGCACGTGGGAGGAGGTCGTCGGACCGGCGATGGGCCTCAAGCAGCCCAAAGCCGGCGCCCGCCGCCTCGACCCGCAGGGCGTGCGCGACGGACTGGACTACGTCCTCACCCAACTCGCGCCCCGCAGCGCGCCCCTGGTGATGATCGTCGACGACCTGCACTGGGCCGACCTGGAATCCCTCTCCTGGCTCACCCAGTTCGCCGTCCGCGCACGCGAACTGCCCGTCCTGCTGGTCTTCGCGTTCCGCGAGGACGAGCACGACTGGCAGCCCGAGGCCCACCCCCACCACGCCGCCGTCCTCAAGCTCGCCACCCGTCGGCACGAGCTCAACCGGCTCTCGCTCGTCTCGGTCACGGACATCATCCGCGCCGAACTCGGCGACAAGGCCGAGGACGCCTTCTGCTACGAGTTCTGGAACGTCGTCAACGGCAACCCCTTCGAGGCCATCGCCCTGCTCGACCAGGTCCGCGACCAGGAGCTCGAACCGCTCGAGGAGAACTCCGTCCAGCTGCGCGAACTCGCCGTCGACTCCAACGGGATGACCCTCAAGACCTGGCTCGACCGGCTCGGCGCCAGCACCCTGCGCTTCGCCTGGGCCTGCGCGATGCTCGGCACCGACATCCGCATCGACCTCGCGACCCGCATCTCCACCCAGAGCGCCGAGGGCGCCCGCGAGTCCATCAAGCACCTCCGCAAGCAGCGCGTCCTGACCCAGACCCCCAACGGGAACCTGGAGTTCGTCCACCCGCTGATCGGCAGCTCGATCTACAACACCATGCCGGAGGCCACCCGCACCGGCATGCACGGCGTCGCCGCCGCCGAGATCGAGAACGCCGGGCTCGGCCTGCTCGCCGCCTCCCGCCACCTCGTCGAGACCTTCGCGGGCGAGGGCGACGACCGCACCGTGCGCAAGCTGCGCAAGGCCGCCGCCGAACACCTCCTCATCGGTGCCCCCGAGGCCGCCCAGCGCTGCCTGCACCGCGCCCTCAACGAGCCTCCCGCCGACGGCATCCGCGCCGAGGTGCTCTACGAACTCGGCTGCTCCGCCCTGCTCACCGACCCCGTCGCCACCGTCAACCAGCTCAAGCTCGCCCTCGACCCCGACGAGGGGCCGCTGCGCCCCGAACTGCGGGTGGACGCCACGTTCCGGCTCTCCGAGGTGCTCGCGCACAGCGGCGAGCTGCGCGAGGCCGCACTGGTGTGCCAGGAGGAGGTCGACGCCACCGACGACGCGGCGGGCCGGCTGCGCCTCCAGGCCGCCTCGTTCATGTGGCACGCGTTCCGCAAGTCCGAGGAGGACGGCCCCGGCCGCTCCCGCCGGCTCGGCGAGATGTGCGAGAGCCTCACCGGCCGCGAGCCCGCCGACCGGGCCGTCCTCGCGATGCGCGCCTGGGACCTCACCCTGCGCGGCGCCCCCTCCGCCGACGCGCTCGCCCACGCCGACGACGTCCTGGAGGCCGGCCGGCTGCCCAAGGGCCTCGGCTGGACCGACAGCACCTGGGGCTTCGAACTGCCCGCGATGCTCGGCCTCACCTACACCTACAACGACCGCATCGCCCAGGCCGAAAGGCTGTTCGCCGACGCCATCGTCCAGTTCGAGGTCGCCGGGTGGAGCGGCGCCCACCGGGGCTTCGCCTACTTCCTGATGGGCCTCGCCCGCTTCCGCCGCGGCCTGCTCGCCGAGGCCGAGGACTTCCTGCGCCGCGCCCTGCGCCTCTCCGAGCGGATCGCCCCCAAGCTGCCGCTCGCGTGGGACGCCGTCGGCGTGCTCGTCGACACCCTGCTCGCGCGCGGACGCGTCGAGGAGGCGTGGGAGCTCGCCACGGGCTTCGGCTTCCAGCCGCCGTACCACGACACCGCGATGGTCCTGCCCGACGCGCCCTCGCTGTACGGCAAGCTGCTCGTCGCCAAGCGGCGCTACGCCGGCGCCGCCGCCGCGCTCACCGAGGCCGGCGCCCAGCTGGAGGCCCGCGGCTGGCACAACACCGTCTGGGCGCCGTGGGCCGGCCACCTCGCCATCGCCATCGCCCAGGACGAGCCCGAGCGGGCCCGCGAGTACGCCCACAAGGCCATCCAGGACGCGCGCACCTTCGGCACCGCCTCGGCGATCGGCACCGCACTGCGCCTGCACGCCCAGATCGAGGACGGCCAGCAGGCGGTCGAGCTCCTGGAGCAGGCGGTGACCTACCTCGGCCAGTCCCCGGCCGGCTACGAGCACGCCGTCGCGCTGGTCGAGCTCGGGGCGGCGCTGCGCCGGGTCGGGCGGCTGGACGACGCCCAGGAGTACCTCTACCAGGGCATCGAGCTGGCCCAGCACTGCTCGGCCGAGGGCCTCGTCGAGCAGGCGCGCCGGGAGCTCGCCAACTACGGCCTGCGGCCCAACCGGCTGGGCGATTTCCGCGCCTCCCGCGAGGCGCTCAGCCAGCCGGAGTGGGACGTCGCCCAGCTGGCGCTGCGGGGCGTGCCGCCGCAGCGGATCGCCGACGAGCTCGGCGTGCAGCTGAGCCTGGTCAACCGGCGCCTGGCCGCGGTCTACCGCAAGGCGGGCAGCGGGCCGGACGGCCTCGCCACCGCGCTCGGGCTGCCGGGCCAGCCGCGCGCGGCCACTCGGCCGACGCAGCCGACGCAGCCGATGGGGGGCGCGGAGGAGGACGAGGCGGGCGACGCGTAGCCGCCCCCGCTGCGGGCCGGTGCGGGGGCGGCTGCGCGGGCGCTCCGGCGGGCTTCTCGGGCGGCGCTCGGGCGGGCTGTGCGGCGGGCTCCGCACCT
>NZ_JBFBDY010000508.1:0-4685 GCF_040683475.1 Kitasatospora sp. NPDC093558
CCGTCGGTGGCCCGGGAGGCCGCGCGCGAGGCGCTCGCGGCCGGACACCCGGTGCTCATCCAGGTGCCCCGGCGCGGGTACGTGCCCCGGCTGGCCTGCGGGCGCTGTCGGACGCCCGCGCGCTGCCGGCGCTGCGAGGGGCCGCTGGAGGCGCCCTCGGCGGACGCCGCGCTGCACTGCGGGTGGTGCGGCGAGCCGGAGAACGACTGGCACTGCACCGAGTGCGGCTCCTTCCGGCTGCGGGCCCAGGTGGTCGGCGCGCGGCGCACGGCCGAGGAGCTTGGGAAGGCGTTCCCGCGCATCCCGGTGCGGACCTCGGGGCGGGACGCTGTGCTCGCCACCGTGCCCGACGAGCCCTCGCTGGTGATCTCGACGCCCGGCGCCGAACCGGTCGTCGAGGGTGGTAGTGGGTACGGCGCCGCGCTGCTGCTGGACGGCTGGGCGCTGCTGAGCCGTCCTGACCTGCGGGCGGGGGAGGAGACGCTGCGGCTGTGGCTGGCGGCGGCGGCGCTCGTCCGGCCGTCGACGGAGGGCGGGACGGTCGTCGTGGTCGCCGAGCCGTCCGCCCGGCCGGTCCAGGCCCTGGTGCGGTGGGACCCGCTCGGGCACGCCGGGCTGGAGCGCGACGAGCGGGCCCAGTTGCACTTCCCGCCGGTGTCGCGGATGGCGTCGGTGGCCGGGAGCCCGGCGGCGGTGGCCGACCTGCTCGGACTGATCCGGCTGCCGGAGGGCGCCGACGTGCTCGGGCCGGTGCCCGTGCCGGCGCTGCGCGGGGTGGACCAGGAGCGCGCGCTGCTGCGCGTGCCGCCCGGGCAGGGGGCTGCGCTCGCGGCGGCGCTCAAGGCGGCGCAGATCGCGCGGATCGCGCTGCGGACGCCGGAGGCGGTGCGGGTGCGGGTGGATCCGACGGACATCGGGTAGCCGGGGGTCGGCTGGCGGTGTTGTCGTGCGGGGGTGTTCTCGTTGGGGGGGTCCCGCGCGCGGCGTTGTCGTGCGGGGGCGGGGTGAGTGGGCCACCCCGCCCCGGGGGCCCTCGGGAGGGGAGGGGTCAGCCGCGCAGGGGGATGCCGGTGCGGTCGGCCGGGGAGCGCTCGGCGGGGGAGCGATCGGGGAGGCTGCGGTCGATGGAGGTGCGGTCGATGGCGCTGCGGTCGATGGGGGAGCGGTCGATGGGGCTCCGGTCCACGGTGGGGCGGTCCAGGCCCGGACGCTCAAGGCCCGGACGGTCCAGGGCGGCGCGCTCCAGTGCGTTGCGTTCGAGTGTGCTGCGGTCCAGGCCGCCCTGGCGGGCCGCGGGGACGGTCGCGGCCAGGCCGCCGCGCTCGCCGGGGGCGGGGAGCTCCTCGGAGCGGTCCGGGCGGCTCGGGCCCGGGACGGCGCCGCTCGCGGCGAGCAGTTCGCTGGTCGGCCGGCGCATCCCGTACCGCCGGTGCACCGCCTGCTTGGTGACGCCGAGGGCCGAGCCGACCGAGTCCCAGGAGAAGCCCAGTGCCCGGTCGAACTCGACCGCCGCCGCCACCAGCGTCTCCACGCTCTCCCGCAGCTCCTGCGCCAGGCGCACGGTCGGCGCGGGCGCCCGGCCGTACACCACGAACCCGGCCGACGTGCTGGGGCGGCGCGGGCGGTAGACGTTGCCCAGTTGGGCGGTGAGGGTCCGCAGCGCGTCGACCTGGCGCCTCACCCGCTCGATGTCCCGCACCAGCAGGTGCAGGCTCGCCCGCGCCCGGGCGTCGTGGTTGATCTGCTCGGCCATGGCCTACGTGCCACCTTCCGTACGGTCAGCTCGGCCGGAGCGCCGTGTCCCGTGCGCTCCGGCCCCGGTCAATCTCACTTGACCAACGCCGAAGCGGGTGCCGGGGTAACGCCGCTGCGCAGACTCGGGATATGCCAGTAACCGGTGTGGGTGGCACGGGACGGGCCCGGTGGGTGGTGTGGGACGTGCTCGGTGGGTGGTGCGGGCCGTGCCCGGTGGGTGGTGCGGGCCGGGCGGGGCGGGTGGTGCGGGCTGGGCTGGACGGGTGGCCGACGGGGCCGTGCGGGGCGGTTGCATAGACTTGCCGGTGAACCAGTCGTTGCCCCAGCCCCGCGCCCTCACGGACAGGAGCCCGCGCCCCGTGGCGATCCAGCCGATCCGTCTCTTCGGAGACCCCGTCCTGCGCGCCACCGCCCAGCCGGTGACCACCTTCGACAAGGAGCTGCGCACCCTGGTCAAGGACCTCACCGACACCATGCTCGACGCCCCCGGCGCCGGCCTCGCCGCGCCCCAACTCGGCGTCTCCCTGCGGGTGTTCACCTACCACGTGGACGGCGTCACCGGGCACCTGATCAACCCGGACCTGTCGCTGAGCGAGGACGAGCAGGACGGCCCCGAGGGCTGCCTCTCCCTGCCCGGCCTGCGCTTCGACACCAAGCGCGCGCACGGCGTCGTCGCCAAGGGCTTCAACATGTACGGCGACCCGGTCACGCTGGAGGGCACCCAGCTGCTCGCCCGCTGCATCCAGCACGAGACCGACCACCTCGACGGGATCATCTTCATCGACCGGCTCGACACCGAGCAGCGCAAGGCCGCGCTCAAGGCGATCCGGGAGGCGGAGTGGGGCACCGGGCCCGCGCCGGTCGTCAAGGTCTCCCCGCACGGCACCTTCGGCGCGGCGCGCTGAGCCCTCTCGTCAAAACCGTTCTGTAGAAAGGCACTTGATGCGTCTCGTCTTCGCCGGCACCCCCGAGGTCGCCGTTCCCGCCCTGGACGCCCTGCTCGCCTCCGACCGACACGAGGTCGTCGCGGTGGTCACCCGCCCCGACGCCCCCGCCGGCCGCGGCCGCAAGCTCGTCGCCAGCCCCGTCGCCCAGCGCGCGGAGGAGGCCGGGATCGAGGTCCTCAAGCCGGCGAAGCCCAGCGACCCGGACTTCGTCGCCCGGCTCACCGAACTCGCCCCCGACTGCTGCCCGGTGGTCGCCTACGGCGCCCTGCTGCGCCCCGGCACCCTGGAGATCCCCAAGCACGGGTGGATCAACCTGCACTTCTCGCTGCTGCCCGCGTGGCGCGGCGCCGCCCCGGTCCAGCACGCGGTGCTCGCCGGCGACGAGGTCACCGGCGCGTCCACCTTCCTGATCGAGCAGGGCCTGGACTCCGGCCCGGTCTACGGCGTGATCACCGAGGAGGTCCGCCCGACCGACACCAGCGGCGACCTGCTCACCCGGCTGTCCCACTCCGGCGCGCGCCTGCTCGCCGCCACGATGGACGGCATCGCGGACGGCTCCCTGCACGCCGTGCCGCAGCCGGCCGAGGGCGTCACCCTCGCCCCGAAGATCTCCGTCGAGGACGCCCGCATCGACTGGGCCCACCCCGCCCTGCGCATCGACCGCGTCGTGCGCGGCTGCGCCCCGGCGCCGGGCGCGTGGACGGAGTTCCGCGGCGAGCGGCTCAAGGTGACCGGGCCGGTCAAGCTGCTGCCCGGGTCCGCCGAACTGGCGCCCGGCGAGGTTGTCATGGTCGGCAAGAACAGCGTGCGGGTCGGCACCGGCAGCCACGACATCGAGCTCGGCGAGGTCCGTCCGCAGGGCAAGAAGGAGATGCGGGCGGCCGACTGGGCTCGCGGGGCCCGGCTGGAGGCCGGCGAGCGCTTCGGGGGGTGATCCGGGGGCGGGGCCCTTCGGGGGCGCCACTGGGCTCGCCCGGGGCCGAGAATCCGGGGCACCCGGGTTGGCGTTACTGTTCGACTGTTCGTCCGATAACCACCGCAGCACTTTGAGGCACCCGTGACCACTCCCAGCGCCAAGCGCGCACCCCGTCCGCACCGTCGGCCCAAGAAGGACCCGGCCCGGATCGTCGCCTTCCGCGCCCTGCGGGCCGTCGACGAGCGCGACGCCTACGCCAACCTGATCCTGCCCTCGCTGCTCCGCGAGGCCGAGCAGAAGGGCATGGAGCGGCGCGACGCCGCCCTCGCCACCGAGCTCGTCTACGGCACCCTGCGCCTCCAGGGCACCTACGACGCGATCATCGCCGCCTGCATCGACCGGCCGCTGAGCAAGGTCGACCCGCCGGTGCTCGACGTGCTCTCGCTCGGCGCCCACCAGCTGCTCGCCACCCGCATCCCGAGCCACGCGGCCGTCTCGGCCACCGTCGAGCTCGCGCGCGTCGTGCTCGGCGACGGCAAGGCGAAGTTCGTCAACGCCGTCCTGCGCCGGATCAGCGCCCACGACCTCGACGGCTGGATCGAGCAGGTCGCCCCGCCGTACGACCAGGACGCCGAGGACCACCTCGCCGTCGTCCACTCGCACCCGCGCTGGGTCGTCTCCGCGCTCTGGGACTCCCTCGGCCGCTGGCAGCCGGACGCCTCCGGGCGCACCGCGATGGAGGACCTGCTGCGCGCCGACAACGAGCGGCCCGAGGTCACCCTCGTCGCCCGGCCCGGGCGGGTCACCGTCGGCGAACTGGCCGACGCGCTGCCGGAGGCCGAGCCCGGCCGCTGGTCCCCGTTCGCGCTGCGGCTCGCCGAGGGCGGCGACCCGGGCTCGCTCGACGCCGTCCGGGAGAACCGGGCCGGCGTGCAGGACGAGGGCAGCCAGCTGGTCGCCCTCGCCCTCGCCGCCGCGCCGCTGGACGGCCCCGACCGGCTCTGGCTCGACGGCTGCGCCGGCCCCGGCGGCAAGGCCGCGCTGCTCGGCGCCCTCGCCGCCCAGCG
>NZ_JBFBDY010000509.1:0-4676 GCF_040683475.1 Kitasatospora sp. NPDC093558
CTGTCGTGCGCCACCCGGCGCGCGAACTCGGCGACGCCGGCCAACTGCCGCCCGCCGAGCGAGAAGTCGAGCGCCTCGCTGAAGTAGCGCTCCAGCACGTCGGCGCCGAAGGCCTCCCAGCGGGCGGCCTGCTCGGCGACCTTGGCGGCCTCGACCAGTGACAGGTCGCGGGACTCCAGGAAGGCCCGGTGGACGGCGGCGGTCAGCTCGGGGCTGCGGGCGGCGAAGTCGCGGCGCACCGCCCAGACGGCGAAGACGAAGGGCAGGCCGGTCCACTCCTTCCACATCGCGCCGAGGTCGTGGACAGTGAGCCCGAGGTCGGCGGCCTGGCCGAGGTAGGCACGCAGCGCCGGGTCGCCGATGAGGACGGCGGCGTCGGCCTCGGCGAGCATCTGGGCGAGGTCGGGCGGGCAGCTGAAGTACTCGGGGCGCACGCCCTCGCGCTCCTCCAGGAGCAGGCGGGCGAGCCGGACGGAGGTGCGGCTGGTGGAGCCGAGGGCGACCCGGCGGCCGTCGAGGTCGGCCAGCGGCACCTTGCTGACGATCACGCAGGACATCACCGGGCCGTCGCTGCCGACCGCGATGTCGGGCAGGACGAGCAGTTCGTCGGCGTGCCGCAGGTACTCCACGCAGGTGATCGGGCCGATGTCGAGCGTGCCGTCGACGAGCTGGTCGCTGAGCTTCTCGGGGGTGTCCTTGGTGAGGTCGAGATCGAGCAGGTTGCCGGTCCTGGCGAGCCCCCAGTAAAGGGGTACGCAGTTGAGGAACTGGATGTGTCCGACCCTCGGCCTGGCCGGGGTGTGTTCCGCCGGGGTGTGCTCCACTGCGCCGCTCCCTTGCTCTTCGTGCGCCTCCACGCAGCGTATGCCCGGCGTCGTGAACGGCCCGCACCCACCCTCCCGACACGCGCCGTGCGCACCGCAGTTCACCCCTGGTCGTCACCGCAACCGCATGCTAGCGTTGCCCTCAGTTGCAGTTTGATTCCCCTTGCAGTACTTGAAGCCTGCGGAGCATGTAACCGCAGGCTTTTTGTAGTTTTTCAGCAATATCGAAAAACTTCGGACTCGTCCGGAGGCAGGGCGATCAGCGCAGCGGACCGGGAGCCACACGGTGTGGCCCCCGACACGCCTCGCAAGGAGAACGGCATGGCCACGGGAACCGTCAAGTGGTTCAACGCTGAGAAGGGCTTCGGCTTCATCGCCCAGGAGGGCGGCGGCCCCGACGTCTTCGTCCACTACTCCGCCATCAACGCGAGCGGCTTCCGCTCGCTGGAGGAGAACCAGGCGGTCAGCTTTGACGTCACCCAGGGCCCGAAGGGCCCGCAGGCGGAGAACGTCACCGCTATCTGACCATCCTCTGATGATCTGATCGCTCGGGACCCCGACGGGTCCGCAGGCGGCTCCCGACAGCCGCCACCATGAGCACAAGAGCAACACCCAAGGGGGCCCGCCACACGGCGGGCCCCCTGCCTTTTCCCCACGGCCTTTCCCCAGCCGTATATAAAGGCCCGCCACCCCCAGCCGCACGAAGGCCCGCCCCCACGCCGCGAACGGCGCGAGGACGGGCCTCGTCACGGAACTCAGGCCGCGGCCGGAGCAGCCTTCGCGGCGACCTCCGCCGGGACGGCGGCCGAACCGTCCAGCAGGTCGCCCGTCGGGCTGTTGTAGGCGACGAGGTCGAGGGTCTTCTCCCGCGCCGCCACCAGGACCGGCACCAGCGCCTGCCCGGCGACGTTCGTCGCGGTGCGCATCATGTCGAGGATCGGGTCGATGGCGAGCAGCAGGCCGACGCCCTCCAGGGGCAGGCCCAGGGTGGAGAGGGTCAGGGTCAGCATGACGATCGCGCCGGTGAGGCCCGCGGTGGCGGCAGAGCCGATGACCGAGACGAAGGCGATCAGGACGTAGTCCTTGATGCCGAGGTCGATGTTGTAGACCTGGGCGACGAAGATCGCGGCGATCGACGGGTAGATCGCGGCGCAGCCGTCCATCTTGGTGGTGGCGCCGAACGGGACGGCGAAGGACGCGTACTCGCTCGGGACACCGAGGCGCTCGGTGACGCGGCGGGTGACGGGCAGGGTGCCGACCGAGGAGCGGGAGACGAAGGCCAGCTGGATGGCGGGCCAGGCGCCGCGGAAGAAGTTGAGCGGGTTGAGGCCGCCGGCGAACTTCAGCAGCAGCGAGTAGACGACGAAGAGCACCAGCGCGCAGCCGACGTAGATGTCGGCGGTGAGGGTCGCGAAGGGCTTGAGCAGGTCCCAGCCGTACTTGGCGACGGACTTGCCGATCAGGCCGAGGGTGCCGAGCGGGGAGAGCCTGATGACCCACCACAGGGCGGTCTGGGTGAGCTCCAGGACCGACTCGCTGAGCTTGAGGACGGGCTCGGCCTTGGTGCCGAGCTTGATGACCGCGGCGCCGACGACGACCGCCATGAAGACGATCTGCAGCACGTTCACCTCGGTGAACGCGGTGACGATGTTGGTCGGGAAGATGCCGGTCAGGAAGTCGACCCAAGTGCCGCCGCCCTTGGGCGCCTTGAGGCCCTCGGTGCTCAGGTTGGTGCCCTGGCCCGGGTTGGTGAGCAGGCCGAGGCCGAGGCCGATGGCGACGGCGATCAGCGAGGTGATCAGGAACCAGAGCAGGGTGCGGACGGCGAGGCGGGCCGCGTTGGTGACGTTGCGCAGGTTGGCGACGCTCACCACGATCGCGGTGAACACCAGCGGCGGGACGGCCAGCTTGAGCAGCTGGACGAAGGTCTTGCCGATGGTCTCCAGGGTGGTGGCCAGCCAGGAGACGTCGGCGGCGCGGGCGAGGTAGCCGAGGCCGACGCCGAGCACGAGGCCGGCGACGATCTGCACCCAGAACGGCGTCTTGCGGATGCGGGCGAGCACGGACGGCGACGAGGTCGCCTCGGGCGCTGTGGACATGGGGGTGCGGCTCCGGGGGAGGGCGGTGCTGACGGTGGGGTGCGGCGGGGACGGCGGCACGGCACACGGGCCGGGCGGTGAGGGCTCGGCCCCGGTCAGGGGCGTGCCGCCGGAATACAGGAGACGGCGCGACAACGGCGCGGGCTGTCCACGGCTCCCGGCAGACGGCACGCGCGGGCGGCGGTGGGCGGGGTGCCCAGGCCGTGCATCCGGGGTGCGTCCGAGGGGGTCATGGCCGACACGTTAGCAGTAAAGGTTTGAGATGTTCAAAGTACTTGTTTGAGATGAGGGTGGCGCAAGAGCGAGATCCGGACACGAACGAGCCTGACGCACCATCAGTCGGTCGAGCCAGTCCGATTGACCGCCCGACGGTTATACGTATAACTTTGACGGTGCCATCAACGGCCCTGCTCCCTACACGCCCCCACCGGAGACCCGCCGATGGGCTATCTCGCCCTGCTCCGCGCCCCCCACGTCAGCCGCCTCCTGTTCGGCACCCTGCTCGGCCGCCTGCCCGCCGGCATGACCGCCCTGGTCATCGCCCTCGCCCTGCGCGAGGCCGGCGCGCCGTACGGCCGGATCGGCCTGGCCACCGCCGTCTACGCGCTCGCGGCCGCCGTCGGCGGGCCGGTGCTCGGCCGGATCGTCGACCTCACCGGGCAGCCGCGCGTCCTCGTCGCGTCCGCCGTCGTCGCCGGCGGCGGGTACGCGCTGCTCGCGCTCGCGCCCGGGTCGGTACTCGCCGCGCCGGTGGGCGCCGCGATCGCCGGGCTCGCGATGCCCCCGCTCGAACCCTGCCTGCGCTCGCTGTGGCCGGCCGTGGTCGAGGAGGAGCAGCTGGACACCGCCTACGCCTTCGACTCCGCCTCGCAGCAGATCCTCTACGTGGCCGGGCCGCTCGCCGTCGCCGGGATCGCCGGCTTCGCCAGCCCGGTCGTGGCGCTGTGGGTGGCTGCCGGGCTGGGCCTCGCGGGCGCGCTGGTCGTGGCCACCGCCGCGCCGGCGCGGGCCTGGCGGGCTCCGGCGCGCGCGCACTCGGCCGGGCTGCTGGGCCCGCTGCGCTCGCCCGGCCTGGTGCTGCTGCTGGTCGGGCTGGCCGGGGCCGGCTGGGCGGTCGGCGCGCAGAACGTGCTGTTCATCGCCTACGCCGAGCACCACGCGGGCGCCCTGCCCGGCGGCGCCGGCACGCTGCTGGCGCTGGCCGCGCTCGGCGGCCTGCTGGGCGCGCTCGCGTACGGAGCCGTGAAGTGGCGCAGCGGCACGGCTACCCGGACGTGGGTGATGGCGCTGGTGATGGCCGCGTCCTACCTGCCGCTGGTGGTGCTGCCCGGGCCGTACCCGATGGCCGCGCTGGCGTTCGTGTCGGGGATCGTGCTGGCCCCGCTGCTCGCGGCGGCGTTCGTGCTGGTCGCGGAGCTGGCGCCGACCGGGACGGTGACGGAGGCGTTCGCCTGGCTGGTGACGCTGTTCGCGACCGGGAATTCGCTCGGCTACGCGGTGTCGGGCAACCTCGCCGAAGGCTCGCTGCGGTCGGTGGCGCTGTGCGCGGCGGGCGGGATCGGCCTGGGCGGCCTGCTGCTGTTCGGCGCGCGCCGGTGGTTCCGGGCGGCGCCGCGGCTCGCGCCGGTGCCGCAGGCGGTGCCCGTGGGCTGACCGCCGCCAGAGACGACTGTGCCCGCCGGGGGTGAGGTACGGCGGGCCCCTTCATGGGTGGGTCGAGGTCGGGCGGGTCGGGGGGCCGCGGGGGTGGTCG
>NZ_JBFBDY010000510.1:0-4674 GCF_040683475.1 Kitasatospora sp. NPDC093558
ACCGGGTCCTCCTGGGGGACGAGCACGTCGCGGTGGGAGACGTTGTGGGCGCCGACGCGCCGCTTGTCGTAGCGCCACACGCCGGCGTTGTAGCGCCGTCCGCGGCAGGACACGGTGTCCACGATGTACTCGGTGCCCGCGAGGTAGGACTGCGCCAGGACCTCGACGTTGGTCTCGCCGTACATGGTGACGGTGCCAAGGATCGCCTCCGCGGCACGACGCACCCGAGCCGGATCGCTGCAGATGGACACACCCTGGGCACCCGATGCGGCAAGCGGCTTGACCACGACCGGCCGGCCCTCCTGCTCCCGTGCCCACGCCACGAGAGCGTCCACGTCGTCGGACTTGAACTGGCGGGCGCAGCGTACGCCGGCGTTGCGCACGGCCTCGATCATGAGGTACTTGTCCCGGCGCGCCGCCGACAGCGCGGAGCCGTTGGTCGGAACGCCGAGCAGCTCGGACAGGCGGTCGGCGAGCGGCACGCCGGGCTCCTGCCCGTCCACCACGGCCGCCGGCCGCAGTTCGGCGAGCCGTTCGGCGATCTCGGCCGGGTTCTCGGCGACCAAGGCCGCCGTGTAGCTGCCGAGGTCCGGCGCCTTCATGGACCTCAGCGGTTCGGGCGTGCTCGAGACGTGCACGACGTCCGCGCCGAGGCCGGCGAAGGCTGCCCGCAGGTGCCTGCCCGTCCCGTACGCGTCGACGAGGACGACCAGAGGGTGATCTCGCATGGTGCCTCCGCGGAACATCGAGTTGCCAAACCAGGCAACATTGACTACCAAGACGTGAGGTGCCGGGCGGCCCGTCAGATGCGCGCAGCCGTACCGGTTCGGCCCGCCCACGCCACCAACGGCCGGCTGCCCAGACCGACGAACAGCAGGAGGGCGCCGAGCAGCAGCCAGCCGGGCAGTCCCATCCCGAGCGGCAGCAGGCTCATCACCGCCGGGGCGATCGCCTCCATCACCCCGCTGCCCAGCCCGAACACCCCGGCGTACTGCCCCTGCAGATGAGCAGGGGCGAGGCCGAAGCAGTACTCGGTCGAGGCAGCCGCGAACCAGAGCTCGCCGAGGGCGAAAACGGCCATGCCACCCATGAGCAGCCCCGTCGCCACCCAGCGGGAGGGCCCGCCCGCCGAAGCCATCAGCACGAGCCCGGCGGCGAACGCCGTGCCGGCCCAGGCCATCCGCCGACCGGCCGTCCTCACGTCGTGCACCCCGCGGCTCACCTTGACCTGCAGCAGTACGACGAAGGCCATGTTGAGCACCAGGACCGCCGAAACCACCCACCGGGGGGCACTCGTGTGGGCCACGATCCACAGCGGCAGCAGGAACCCGGACACCGCGTAGTTCAGCGACAGCACCGCCTGGACGGCCGTGGCGCTGAGGTAGGTGCGGTCGCGCAGTGCCGCCCAGCCCCGTTCCCCCTTCCCGGCGGCCGCGGCCGCAACGCTCGGCAACCGCAGGAGGATGAGCCCGCAGGTCACGTAGGCCAGGGCCCGGCAGACCACCAGGGCCAGGTACGCGGGCCTGCTGTCGATCTGGATGGCGAAGCCGGCCGCGACCGAGCCGAGCGCGAGGGCCAGGTTGGTCACGGACCGCAGGTAGCCGATGAACACCGTGGGGTTTCCCTCGGACACCCCGCGGATGAGCGGCGCCTTGCTGGCGACATCCGAAGGAATGATCGTTCCTGCGACCAGCGCGACCGCGAAGAAGGACCAGAACGAGCCGACCAGCGTGAAACAGGAGATCGCCACCCCGCCGCCGAGCATGACCGAGACATGGACGCGTTTGGGCCCCCAGTGGTCCGCCAGCCGTCCGACCAGGACCCCGGCGATCAGGCCCGCCATCGCCCCGCCGAACAGGCCCACCGCGACCTGCCCGGCCGCCAGCCCCACGACGCGCGTGAAGTACAGCGCGCTCGCGGTGGTGAACATCCCGCCGCCGAAGCTGTTGGCGAAGGTGGCGAAGGTCAGGATCCGCTGCGCCGGCGACGCGGGAATGAGCCTGCGGACACCGCGGGCGGACGCGGACGCGGGCTGCGTCGTCACCGCCACAGCGTGTCCCCGAAGCGGACGCCGGGCCGCAGCGTGGACTGGAGCCCACGCAGTTCCCGCGGCGTGAGGCCTTCCGGGACGATCCTCACCTGCGGACCGAACCAGTCCCAGACCTCGGCGAACCGCTGCTGCAGCTCGTCGGCGGTGTCCGCCGCCACCATGAACTGGCCGATCCGGTGGTCGGTGCCGGCGACGGCCGGGGTGCGCCCGCCCACGGGCCGCTCGATCCGGGCGAACTCCACCCCCGGCCGCGCCATGACCTGGTCCACCGTGGGGCAGTCCAGCAACAGTCCCGGACCGGCGGTGAGATGCGAACCGCCCACCACTGCCCGGCGGATCTTGACGTCGAGGGCAGGACGCCGCCCGAGCGCGACCTGGATCGCGCACTGCGCCAGATCGACGTTGAACTTCGCGTGCACGACCTCCTGCATGAGTCCGCCGCCCCGACGCGCGGCGCACTCGCCGAAGGTGAGCGCGCCGGTCCCGGGATCGTGGAAGAGCTCCATGTGGAAGATCCCGTCCCGCAGACCCAGCGCCGCGAGCGAGGCCGTGATCACCGGGAGCGCCCGGTCGTAGGCCCAGCTCTCGTCGTCGGGGTCGAAATGGCGGTAGTTGAGCGGGCGACCGGTGTCCACCGCGGTCAGGCACGGGTCGCCGTACCGGCCGAGGGCGCAGAAGAGCAGCTCGCCTTCGAACAGGACGCCGTCGGCGATCCACTCCTCGCCCCGGACGAAGTCCTCCAGGATGAAGGTGCGCTGCGCGGTGCCCTGGCGGCGGTACTCCTCGCTTCGTCGTTGCAGATCCGCCGGCGAGGAGACGACGGACGTCCGCTCGGTGGCCACTCCGGCCACCGGCTTCAGCACGGCCTTCGCGAAGCCGAGTTCGGTGATCCCCGAGACGTCGTGGACGTCGTCGACGACCGCGGATCCTGCCGTGGCCACACCGGCTGCCCCGACCTCGCGCTTCTGCACCGACTTGTCCCGGAAGCGCACCGCGACCTCGGGCGGGAGGGCCGGCAGGCCGAGGTGCGCGGCGAGCAGACCGACCATCACCAGGGCGTCCTCGGCCGTGCTGTACACGGCGTCGAAGGAGGAGGTCAGTCCGGCCCGGTCGAGTGCCATGAGGACGGACTCGGCACTGGTGTGGTCGTCGACGCGGATCACCGTGACCTCGTCCGGTATCGCGATGTGGCCCTGGTCCCAGGAGGCCGCTCCCCAGACGACGGTGGTCTGCAGGCCGAGGCGGACGCATGCCCGCATGCCGTAGCGGTCGGGACCCACGAGCAGGATCCTGACGGGGCTTTCGTTCTCCATGCGCTTCCTTCCTCGCACTCTGAAGCCGATGCCCACAGTTGCCAATCTTGGCAACATAATGGCAACTCATTAACCAGCAGCGGAAGTCCGATGTCAACACCAGGCATGTGTGCGTCGCCGAGGGGGACGGGCCGGCCGGTGGCGGGTGCGGTCAGGGCCAGTCGATGACGCCGGTCTCGCCGCCACTCGCGAGCGGCGCGCTGGGCGCCACCGGCCAGTCGATGACGTTGCCCTGTCCGGCGCCGACGATCCGGATGGCGGGTGATGCCGGCCAGTCGATGACGGGGACGGAGCTTAACGTGGCGGCCGCGGCGACGGAGAGCATGACAGCGGCGCAGGTTGCAATGATGCGTGTACGCATGAGTGGCTCCGAATGGAAGATCCCACAGCAGGGGATGGGAGAGCGGGAGGATTCTCTGGCTCGAATGCCGCTTGTGGCGGCTCGGCTCCGCTCAACCTAGGCCGCCCGACCTTCGTTGGCAAGACAGTTTGACAAGAGTTGCCAGACGCTTCCTGCAGCTGTTGAGGATTGTGAGGAGGTGTGAGCTCTGCGAGGCATCCATGTGGCAAACAATTTGCCATCGTGCTACGATGCCCACAAAGCGTTGGGGGGCGCGATGAGGGTTGTCTTCCGAAGAAATTGATTGCAGGCTCACATGACAGACAAGTCTTCTTTCGGCGCGCGCCTCAAGGCTTTGAGGCTGCAACGGGGACTCTCCCAGGCCTCGTTGGCCGGTGGGGAAATCTCCACAGGGTACTTGTCACGCCTGGAGTCAGGAGCGCGCCAGCCCACTGAGCGCGTGATCGCCTACCTTGCCAAGCAGCTGGATGTGGACCGCTGCGCCTTCGACGCTCTGCCCGCCACGGCCACCGCCACCAGCGGCGGGGGCTCGCTGACGCAGGCGCTGAGCATCGCCGCCTCCTCCGACAGCGACGAGTCCATCGAGGGACTCATCGACGGTCTCGCGAGCGCCGACGAGGAGGACCCCCTGCTGCGCTGGCAGGCCCTGTGGGTGATCGCCGGGTACCGGTCCCGCAACGGCGAGCGCGCCGAGGAGCAGGCGTGCCTGGAGGAGCTGGTCGAGGTGGCCGACGAGCTCGGACACCCCGCGCTGCAGTGCAGGTCCGGCACGCAGCTGTCCCGTTGCGTGCGCGCGGTGGGCCAGGTCGCCCGGGCACTCGAACTCGCCGAGAACGCGTACCGGGTGGCCAGGGGCGCCGGCCTCTCCGTCCACGACACCGGGACCGCCCTGCTGGCGCTCGTCTCGGCCGAGGCGGAGGCCGGTCGCCTGACGGAGGCCCGGGCGCATG
>NZ_JBFBDY010000511.1:0-4656 GCF_040683475.1 Kitasatospora sp. NPDC093558
CGACCTGCGCAGCGCGCTGCTCGTGCCGGCGCTCGCCCTGGTGCTGCTGTCGATCGTCGTCGTCACCGGCTACGGCGGGCAGATCTCGCTCGGCCAGGCCGGGTACGCGGGGATGGGCGCGCTGGGGACGGCGCTGCTGATGTCCGGCCGGGTGCCCGGGCTGCCGCCGCTGCCGGCCGCGCCCGCGCTGCTGCTCGCCGTGCTCGCGACCGCGCCGCTCGGGCTGCTCACCGGGTGGCCGGCGATCCGGCGGCGCGGGCTGGCGCTCGCGCTGGTCACCTTCGCGGTCGGGACGGCGATGAGCCGCTTCGTCTTCCAGCAGCCGTACGCGACCACCGGGCTCACCCTCGACCGGCCGTCCTTCCTGACCGGGGACCGCGCCTTCTACGGCGCCGAACTGCTGCTGCTGGGGCTGGGGTTGGCGGTCGTGCGGGGCCTCCACCGGGGGCGCCTCGGGCGGGCGCTCACCGCGATGCGCGACCACGAGGCGGGGGCCGTCGCGGCGGGGGTGGACGTGCCCGGGCTGAAGCTGCTCGCGTTCGTGGCGGGCGCGGCGCTCGCGGCGCTGGGCGGCGGGCTGATGGGGCTCGCCGGGCGGGCCTTCGACGCGGCGTCGTTCGACCCGGTGCGGGGGCTGTTGTGGTTCGCGGCGGTGGTGGTGGCGGGGGCGGACAGCGCGCTGGGCGCGGTCCTGGCCGCCGCGCTGCTGATCGGCCTCGACGCGGGCACGGTCGCGGGCGTGTCGGCGGTGGCGGTGGGCGTGCTCGCCGCCGCGATCGGACGGCTCCCCGGCGGCTTGGCGGCCCTGCCCGGCCGCCGGCCCGCACCGGCTCCGCCACTGCCGCCGCTGCCGCCCGGGCGCCTCAGCCCGGCGGGCCGGAGGGTGCGGGCGCGGATCGCGGAGCGGGTGGCCGGGGAGGAGCCGCGGTGAGCGAGCGCCCGGCCCATCCCGCCACCCGCCTCACCGCCCGCGGCATCGTCCGCCGCTACGGCGGGATCGAGGCCGTCGGCGGGGTCGACCTCGTCGCGCCGGCCGGGCGGATCACCGCGCTGATCGGGCCGAACGGGGCCGGGAAGAGCACGCTGTTCGACTGCCTGGCCGGGACGGTCCGGCCGGACGCCGGGCGGGTGCTGCTCGGCGGACGCGACGTCACGCGGGTCGCGGCGCACGCGCGGGTGCGGCTGGGACTGGCCCGGACGTTCCAGCAGATCGCCGTCTTCCCCACCCTCTCGGTGGCCGACAACGTCCGGGTGGGCGCCGAGCAGCGGCGCGACCGGGCGGGCGCCGAGCAGCGCACGGAGCGGGCACTCGCACTGTTCGGGCTGCGGGAGGTGGCCGGCGAGTCCGCCGGGGCGCAGCCGACCGGGGTGCTGCGGCTGGTGGAGCTGGCCCGGGCGCTGGCGGGCGAGCCGCGGGTGCTGCTGCTGGACGAGCCGGCGGCGGGGCTGGACTCGGCGCAGACGGCGCGACTGGTGGCCGTGCTGCGGGGGCTGGCCGACCAGGGCATGGCGCTCCTGCTGGTCGAGCACGACGCCGGGCTGGTCGCCGAACTCGCCGACACCGTCTACGCGATGGCGGACGGCCGGGTGGTGGCGGGCGGTCCGGCGGCGGCCGTGCTGGCGGATCCACGGGTGGCCCGGGCGTGGGGCGGGGTGGCGTGATGCCGGTCGAGATCGCGTTGCGCGGGGCGCGGGTCCGGTACGGTCCGCTCGAAGCGCTGCACGGCGTGGACCTGGTGTTCCCGTCCGCGGCGGTGAGCGTCCTGCTCGGGCCGAACGGCGCCGGGCGGACGAGCGCGCTGCACGCGCTGGCCGGGCTCGTGCGGCTGTCCGGGGGCCGGGTGGTGTGGCGGGGGCGGGACGTCACCGGGCTGTCGGCACGCCGCCGGGTGCGGATGGGGCTGGCGCTGGTGCCGGCGGAGCGAGCGGTGTTCGGGTCGCTGACGGTGGCCGAGCACCTCCAACTCGCCGACGCAGCAGGCACATCGGAAGTGCTCGGCCTGTTCCCCGAGCTGGCCGTGCTGCTCCCCCGCCCGGCCGGCACACTCTCCGGCGGCCAGCAGCAACTCGTGGCCCTCGCACGGGCATTGGCCGCGCGCCCCGAGGTGCTGCTGCTCGACGAGCCAGGGCGCGGCCTGGCCCCGGCCGTCGTCGCCCGGCTGCACGCACACCTGCTCGCCGCCGGCACCACCGTGGTCCTGAGCACGCAGGAGCTCCCCCGCACCCTGGCCGGCGCGGCCGTCGTGCACGTGCTGCACCGCGGTGAGGTCGTCTTCTCCGGCGAGCCCGGGGAACTCGCCGTCACTGCGCCAGGTAGCCGCCGTCCACCGGGAGGACGGCTCCCGTGATGAAGGACGCCTCGTCGGAGGCCAGGAACAGCACGGCCGCCGCCACCTCCGCCGGGGAGCCGAGCCGGCCCATCGGGTGGAGCTTCTCGATCGCGGCGAGGTACTCGGGCCCGCCGGGCTCGTCGCGCAGCCGGATGACGCGTTCGGTGGTGATGGTGCCGGGCGCGACGGCGTTGACCCGGATGCCGCGGTCGGCCCACTCGACGGCGAGGTGCTTGGTGAGGCCGGAGGCGACGAACTTGGCGGGGCCGTAGACGGCCTGGCCGCGCTGGCCCGCCTCGCCCGAGATGGAGGAGATGCAGACGACGGCGCCGCCGGGCCGCTCCTGGGCGGTCATCGCGGCGATCGCGTACTTGCAGGTCAAGAACATGCCGCGGCCGTCGATGGCCATGACGTGGTCCCAGTCCTCGGCGGTGGCCTCGGTGATCTCCATGAGCGGGAGCACCCCGGCGTTGGCGACCACGACGTCGAGCCGCCCGTTCCGCTCGACGGCGGCGTCGACCATCCGGCGGGCGTCCTCGTCACGAGCCACGTCGCCGACCACCGTGCCGATGTCGTACGGGAGTTGGCCGGCGAGCCGAGCCAGTCCGGCGGCGTCGACGTCGGTCGCGACCACCGCCGCGCCCTCGCGGGCGAAGCGTTCGGCGACGGCCCGGCCGATGCCGCTCGCCGCGCCCGTCACGACGCACGACCTGCCCGCGAGCCGTCCGGTCCCGTCACCTGTTGCGTTCGCAGTCACCATGGCGCCCGACACTACCGACATGTCGTCAGGTACAGGTGCATGAACACGAGTTGGCGGGCAGACCCGATCACCGGGACTGCCCGCCCGAACCTCACACCGTGAGCACGATCTTCCCTCGCAGGTGCCCATGCTCGCTCACCCGGTGCGCCTCGGCGGCCTCGGCGAGCGGGAGCACCCGGTGCAGCGGAAGCCGCAGCTCCCCCGACGCGTGCAGCGCGAGCGCCGCCTCGTACGCGCGGTCGTAGTACGGCTCGACGCCTTCGGCGCCGCCACTGAAGCGCACCCCGTGCTCCTCGGCGCCCACGAAGTCGGCGATCGTCAGCACCCGGTCCGCTCCGCCGGCCAGCTCGATGGAGAGCGGCAGCACCCCGCCGAGCCCCACGGCGTCCAGCACCTTGTGCACGCCGCCGGGCGCGGCGGCCCGCACCCGCTCGGCCAGTCCGTCGCCGTACGCCACCGGGATCGCGCCCAGCTCGCGCAGGTGGGCGTGGTTGGCCTCGCTCGCGGTGCCGACGACGTTGATCCCGCGCGCCCGGGCGAACTGCAGCAGCAGGGTGCCGACCCCGCCCGCCGCGCCGTGCACCAGCAGCGTCTCGCCGGCGCGCAGCCGGGCCCGGCGGTGCAGGGCGAACCAGGCGGTCTGGTAGCCGATGTGCAGTGCGCTCGCCTCGGCGTCGTCCAGCGACTCGGGGGCGGGGAACGCGGCGGCGGCGTCGAGCAGCGCGTACTCGGCGAACGCGCCGTGCGGAAGCACCGGGTTGCCGATCAGCCGCTCGCCCCGCCGGGCGCCGCCCACGACCTCGCCGCACACCTCGACGCCGGGCGTGAACGGCAGCGGCGGGCTCACCTGGTACTGGCCGCGGACCATCAGCGCGTCCGGGAAGTTGACGGCCGCCGCGCGCACCCGGACGAGCAACTGCCCCGGCCCGGCGACGGGTTGGGGAACGTCCTGGACCAGCTTCATCACGTCGTGCGGCTCGCCGAGCTCGCCCACCTGCCAGGCCCTCACAGCGCGCCGCCCTTCTCAAGTCCCTGCTGGAGCCGGTTCATCGAGCCGAGCCAGCGGTCCGGGTCGGTCGCGCGGGCGCGGTAGTACTCGGCGACCTCGGGGTGCGGGAGGATCAGGAAGCGGTCCTCGCGCAGCCCTGCGAGGGCCGTCTCGGCGACGTCCTCGGGGTCGAGGGCGGTCGGCGCGAGCAGGGCCTCGCCGACGGCTCCGGTGCCGGTGAGCATGTCGGTGCGCACGCCCTGCGGGCAGAGCGCGTGGACATGGATGCCGCGGTGGCGGTACGTCGCGGAGAGCCACTCCGCGAAGGCGAGCGCACCGTGCTTGGTGACGGCGTACGGGGCCGAGCCGAGCATGCTGAGCAGCCCGGCGGCGGAGACGGTGGCGAGGAACCGCCCCTGGCCGCGCTCCAGCCAGTGCGGGAGGAGCAGGTCGGCGGCCCGGACGTGGGCGAGGACGTTGACCTCCCACGCACTGGCCCAGGCCGCGGCGGGCGCGTCGGCGCCGCCCACCGGGGCGACGCCCGCGTTGGCGCACCAGACGTCGATCTCGCCGACCGC
>NZ_JBFBDY010000512.1:0-4650 GCF_040683475.1 Kitasatospora sp. NPDC093558
GGTTCGGCGTGTAGGCGGCGGCCATCAGCAGCGCCGTCGGCACCGCCGCCATCGCCAGCGCCCGGCCCCGCAGCCGCACCCGGACGGGCACCCGCGGCGCGGCGTGCCGCCCGGACCGCTGCGGTTGGTCGTCGGTGGCGCTCACCGTGCCTCCTTGGGGTCCACAGCCGCGGTCTGCTCCGCCGGGTCGGCCTGAGCCGGCAGCTTCGCGGTCGGCGCCTCGGCGGTGGGCTCGGCGGCCGTCTCCGCGGACGACTTGGCGATGGCGGCCTCCGAGGCAGTGCCCTTGGCGGCGTTCTCGAACTTGGCAGCGCTCTCGGCCTTGGCGGCGCTCTCGGGCTTGGCGGTGCTCTCGGCCTTGCCCGCCTCGGCCGCGTCCGGCTCGGGCAGCGGCGCCCAGGCCATCATCAGGCCGCCGCCGATCAGGCCGGGCAGGATCGCCAGCCCGAAGCCCCCCAGGTTGGAGACCGGGATCGAGACCAGCGTCAGCAGTGTGGTCGCGACGCCCGCGAAGAACCGCACGGCCGGCTGGAACCAGGCGGTCAGCCCGAGCACGAGCAACAGCACGCCGATGATCAGCGAACCGGCGCCTGCCGTGGTGGCCATGGTGACGGACATGCCGCCCAACGAGAGCTTCGCGTACGGGAAGTACATGATCGGGACGCCGGCGATCATGGCCAGCAGGCCGCCGTAGTACGGCCTCGTCCGACGGAAGGTACGGAACACCCGGCGCAGCCACTGGGCGGGGTTCTCGTGCTCGGCGGGTCGGTACTCGGCAAGGGCGCTGGACACGATGGAGCTCCTCGATGGTGTGAACGAGGGATGACAGGGTGGGTATCCGGGGTCGGCGAACTCGCCGCCCCCGCCCCCCGGCAGGTGCGGTCCGGGCGGCGGACCGGTTCCGGTCCGCCGCCCGTCAGCGACCTAGAAGCACTCGCCGGTGCCGTCGGTGTGCAGCTGGAGCTTCAGGCCGTTGAGCGTGAAGGTGCCGGCCGAGGTGGCCCAGGCCTGCTGCTGCACGTTGGTCAGGTCGGCCTTGTCGGCGGCCTGGGCGAAGCCGACCGAGCCGGTCGGCAGGCCGCCGAGCTTCGAGTGCCAGCCCTGGGTGGCGGTGCCCTTGAGGGTGGAGGCGTCCTGGCCGATGTTGATGTTGGTGAAGGTCGCGTCCGCGTTCAGCTGGTCGAGGTCGATCAGCAGGTTCTTGGCCTGGACCTGCTTCGCCACGTCGTCGCTGTTGCCGGCCTCGAGGCGCAGGGTGATCTTCGGCAGCTTCCACGGCAGGCCGGGGATGACGTTGGGGTCGGTCACCACGGACTGGCACAGGCCCTTGATCGTGGCCGAGTCGAAGGCCGAGATGGCCACCGGGTGCGGGGTGCCGTTCTGCTCGGCGTCGATCGACCCGAACTGGGCGAAGTTGGTGCCGTGCAGCTCCTGCGTGGTGACCTTGAAGCTCTGGCCCGAAACGCTGAACGAAGCGGCCAGGGCGTTGTTGGCCATGGCGGCGCCCACCGCGGCGGTGGCCGCGATGCTCGGCACCATCACCAGGGCGAAGCGCTTCCAGCGGGTCTTGCCGTAGGTCTTGGACATGCGAGTCCTCCTTCTGGGACGTACATCTCCGGCTCCCCGGCGGCGCCTCCCGCGCCGGTGGGGGCCTGGGATGGGAGAGAGCTACGTCCTCGGTAGCGGAGAGCGCCTTGGGCGTCGTCGGACGCGGGAGCGGCCTGCGTAGAGCGGCACTCCCGTCCCTGGACCGGCCGTCCTTGTGGGGCGGCGGGCAGGACCGACGACATCGGCGATCACCCCCGAGCGACAACCAGCGACCGCGCAGGGCACGCGGCCGGTCGAAGGACAGGAACCGCCGTGGGACCGCGGATACCCCCCTGCCCTCCCTACCGCCGGCCGGAACCGGCGGATCACCCGGTGGGGATCCCGCGCTCCCCGTGGCCGACCGGCTGTCGGGGGAAGGAGTCTGGGACCGGGCGTGGCCGATCGTGCTTGAATCCCGGGCGAAGCACAAGAGGTGCCTTACTGACGGGTAATGCAACAGTCGATGACGTTGATCATGGACTTGGCCGAATCTGCACCGTGCGTGACATCGTGCAGGAATCGCGATGGCGAAATCCCCCGGAAACACCGCCGAAACACCCGTGGGTGGTCACACTTGGTGACCACCCACGGGTGAAATCAAGATTTGGTAAACGTCGGCCGGGTTGCCCGGATTGTCGCCAAATCACCAGCGACACCGCAGGTCACCCGCCGTGCCAAACGGCTCGTGCGGCACACGGCTCGTACGGCACGCGGCTCGTACGGGACACGGCTCGTACGGGACACGGCTCGTACGGGACACGGCTCAGAAGAGCACGCGCGCCAGCCCCGCCCGGGCCACCACGACGCGCGGGTCCTCCGCGCCGATGACCTCGAAGAGTTCGAGCAGGCGCAGCCGGACGGTGTCCCGGTCGGCGCCGAAGGTCTTGCCGACGGTGTCGATCAGGCGTCCGAAGGCGTCCTCGACGTGACCGCCGACCAGGTCCAGGTCGGCCGCCTGGAGCTGCACCTCGACGTTCTTCGGGTCGGCCGCGGCCGCCGCCCGGACGGTCTGGAGGTCCAGTCCCTCGACGCGGTGCAGGAGTTCGGCCTGGGCCAGGCCCAGCTTGGCCTCGGTGTTGCCGGGCTGCTCGGCCAGCACGTTCTTGTAGGCCTGGATGGCGCCGCCGAGGTCACCGCGGTCGAGCGCGTCGTGCGCGGCGGCGAGCGCCGGGTCCTCGAAGCGCTGCGGGGCGCCGGCCGGGCCGGACTCGCCGTCCGCGGCGCCGGGGGCGCCCGAACCGCCGACGATGCCGAAGCGCTGCTCGGCGACGAGGATCAGCTGGTCGAGCACCTTGCGGACGTTGGCCGCGCTCTCCGCGCCCTGGAACAGCGGCACCAGCTGGCCGGCCACGACGGCCATCACGGCCGGGATGCCCTGGATGCCGAACTGCTGGGCCAGCATCTGGTTGCTGTCGACGTCGATCTTGACGAGGACGAACCGGCCGGCGTACTCCTCGGCCAGGCCCTCCAGGATCGGGCTGAGCTGCTTGCAGGGGCCGCACCACTCGGCCCAGAAGTCGATGACGACGGGCACCTCGGCGGAGCGCTGGACGACCTCGGTCTCGAAGGTGTCCTCGGTGACGTCGATGACGAGCTGGTAAGCGGGCTCGGCGGGGGCGATGCCGGCCGCCTCGGCGGCGGCGGCCTGGCGGGCCCGCTCGGCCCGCGCCTGCTCGGCCTTCTGGGCTGCCTCACCGGCCGCCTTCACGGCGGCGAGGTCGACCGCACCACGCAGGGCGGAGCTGTTCTGACGCGAATTCCGTGGCTGCATGGCACCATCCTCCCCCGTTCGCGCCGCCCGCGAGCACCAACCTCGGGAAAGTCGCCCCGCGCGGGCTGCGCGGTGCCGTTCCCCGGAGCCTCGTGCACTCCCCCAAGTAGCCCTGCCACCTCCGGTGCGGATCCCCACCCGCACCCGCGCCGCCCCTGTCCCACAGGAAGCGGCGCCCGGTTGTCACTGCTTTCGCTACGAGTCGTAGCGTAACTGGAGCCGGGGCCCCGCCCGCAAGCCCCACCGCCCGTTCCGCGACGTGACCTGTCCCACTTTCGCGGACCGCCCGGCTGTCCGAACCGCCGGACAGTCGCTACCGTTACCAGCCCCACCCAAGTTACTTACCAGTAA
The DNA here is from genome assembly GCF_040683475.1 of Kitasatospora sp. NPDC093558. Lineage (NCBI taxonomy): Bacteria > Bacillati > Actinomycetota > Actinomycetes > Kitasatosporales > Streptomycetaceae > Kitasatospora > Kitasatospora sp. NPDC093558. Next base: position 3,710 of record NZ_JBFBDY010000512.1, read on the forward strand.
AACGTGCAAGGAGGCCCGGTGCCGGCCGCCCAGCCCCCCGTGAGCCAGCCGACCGCCGCGATCCCGTCCGCCGCGGCGCTGCCGGCGGCCCCGGGCGCCCCGGCGGAGGCCGGCGCGGCCAGGGCCAAGGGGCGCCCCCGCAGCGCCGCCGCCGACCTCGCGATCCTCGACGCCACCCGCGAGACGCTCGCCGAACTCGGCTGGGGCGGGCTCACCATGGGCCACGTCGCCACCCGTGCCAAGGTCGCCAAGACCACGCTGTACCGCCGCTGGCCGTCGAAGAACGAACTCGTCGTGGACGCCGTCGCCAGCCTCTTCGACGAGCTCGTGATGCCCGACCTCGGCAGCCTGCGCGCCGACATCGAGGCGGTGGTGGCCCAGTTCGCCGACCTGCTGGCCCGGCCCGAGACCCAGGCCGCACTGCTCGCCCTGTTCGCCGAGGGCACCCGCGACCGGCAGCTGCGCCGGCGGATCCGGGAGGCCATCGTCGACCCGCAGAAGCGGCTCGTCCGCCAGGGCCGGGCGGCGGCCCAGGCGCGCGGCGAACTCGCCCCGGACACCGACCCGTCGACGGCCCGCGAGGAGATCGACATCATCTTCGACACCATCGCCGGAACGGTCGAACACCGCGTCCTGGTCAGCGGCGAGCCGATCACCCCCGAGTGGACCCGCCGCTTCACCGACCTGCTCCTCGGCCCCCTGACCATCAACTGAGACGACCCCTTTGCGCAGAAAGTCGTCCAGGCCGACTTTCTGCGCACAAGGCGGGAGAGCTGTGGGCCAGTCGCAGTTTGTTTCGCCGCCCCGCCGGACGGGTCCGGCGGGGCGGCGGAACAGCAGACGGTTCACGGGCGGATGCGAACTCAGGACATGGTGGCGGGGGTGGTGGGGCGGTGGATACTGCCCACACCAAACACGCCGACGGGGGGGGGCCGGCGGGT
>NZ_JBFBDY010000513.1:0-4641 GCF_040683475.1 Kitasatospora sp. NPDC093558
GGCCGTCCGGCGGGGCCGCCGGGCCGGGCGCGGGGGCGCCGTACCGGGTGCCGAGGGCGGCGCGCAGCGGGCGGGCGCCGGGGTGGAAGGCGAGCTCGGCCTCCAGCACGTGGCCGGTGGGCAGGGCGAGGTCGGGGGCCTGGCCGGGGCGGCCGAAGGCGAGCAGCAGGGCCGGGCGGCCGGTCTTGGCGCCGCGCAGCCAGAGCCGGCGGGTGGTGAGCCGGTCGTCGGAAGTGTCGCGATGGCCGAGGACGAGCCAGCGGTCGCGGACCGTCGGCCCGGCGAGCACGTCGGCGGTGTCCGTGGTGTAGCCGACCCTGGTCCGTACCGTCGCCGCCAGCTCGGCCGGGAGCTCGTCGATCCGGGTGGCGGCGGTGGCGAGCAGGTGGAGCATCGCGTACTCCTCCAGGAGCCGCTCCTGGGGGAGGCCGTCGAGCTCCCGGACCCGGGCGGCGAGGCCGGGCGCCTGGGCGTCGACCATCCGCGCGGCCACCTCCTCCCACGGCCCGGCGGTGCGGTCGGCCAGGCCGTGCCGGATCCGGTCGGCGAGCCGCAGCCGCAGCTCGGCCGCGCCGGCGGCGACCCGGGCGCCGCGCCGCTCGGCCCGGCGGCGGGCGGCGGCCGGATCGGCGGGGGCCGGGGCACCGCCGACGGGGGCCGCGGCGCGCTGCTCGGCGCGCTCGCGGCGGGAGTCGAGCCAGGCGGCCGCCCAGTCGGCGGGCTCCGCGGCGGGGACGGCCCGCGGGGTGCCGCTCCACAGCAGAAGGAGCCCGAGCGCGTGCTTGCACGGGAATTTCCGGCTCGGGCAACTGCACTGGTACGCGGGCGTGGCGAGCTCGACCACGGTGCGGTACGGCGTGCTGCCGCTGCCCCGGCACTCGCCCCAGACTGCCGCGCCGTCGGTGCCCGTGGCCGACCAGGGCGCGGGCGTGGAGAGCTTGCCGGCCGCCTTCTGCGACGCGGCGTCAGGCGCCAGGGACAGGACGTGTTCGGTGCTCCAGCGTTCCTCCATGGCACCGACCGTAGGCGGCACCACTGACACTCCCTCACCGTCCGCCGCGGATTGTCAGTGCCCGGGTGCAGGGTGGCTTCCGCAGGCCGGAGTTGCCCTCCCGTCACCCGCCGCCCCGCCGTCACCGTGCCCGGCGGCCGACCCGAAGGAGCCCCCCATGACCGACGTTCTGCGGCAGCACGCCGAGGACGCCTTCGCCGGTGAACTGGCCGCCCTGGCCGCGCAGGACGACCGGCCGCGCCCCGAGCGCTGGAAGCTCTCGCCCTGGGCCGTGGCGACGTACCTGCTCGGCGGCGAACTGCCCGACGGCACCCCGATCACGCCCAAGTACGTCGGCCCGCGCCGCATCGTGGAGGTCGCCGTCACGACGCTCGCGACGGACCGCGCGCTGCTCCTGCTCGGCGTGCCGGGCACCGCCAAGACCTGGGTGTCCGAGCACCTGGCCGCCGCGATCAGCGGCGATTCCACCCTGCTCGTGCAGGGCACCGCGGGCACCCCGGAGGAGGCCGTCCGGTACGGCTGGAACTACGCCCGGCTGCTCACCAACGGGCCCAGCCGGGACGCCCTGGTGCCCTCGCCGATGATGCGGGCGATGGCGGACGGCAAGCTCGCCCGGGTCGAGGAGCTCACCCGGATCCCGGCCGACGTGCAGGACAGCCTGATCACCGTCCTGTCCGAGAAGACGCTCCCGGTGCCGGAGTTGGGCTCCGAGACGCAGGCCGTGCGCGGCTTCAACGTGATCGCCACCGCGAACGACCGGGACCGCGGCGTCAACGAGCTGTCCAGCGCGCTGCGGCGCCGCTTCAACACCGTCGTGCTGCCGCTGCCGGCCTCGCTGGAGGAGGAGGTCGACATCGTCACCCGCCGGGTCAACCAGCTCGGCCGCTCCCTGGACCTGCCCGAACTGCCCGGCGGCGCCGAGGAGATCAGGCGGGTCGTGACGGTCTTCCGCGAGCTGCGCGCCGGGATCACGGTCGACGGCCGCACGAAGGTCAAGACGCCGGGCGGCACGCTGTCCACGGCCGAGGCGATCTCGGTGGTCACCAACGGCCTGGCCCTGGCCACCCACTTCGGCGACGGCGTCCTGCGCGCGGCGGACGTGACGGCGGGCATCCTCGGCGCCGTCGTCCGGGACCCGGTCGCGGACCGGGCGGTGTGGCGCGAGTACGTGGAAGGGGTGGTGCGCGAGCGCGACGGCTGGAAGGACTTCTACCGCGCCGCCCGCGAGGTGGCCGCATGACGTCCCCGGGCACGACCGCGCCCGGCACGACCACCCCGGACGTGACGCTGCTCGGCGTCCGTCACCACGGCCCCGGCTCGGCCCGGGCGGTGGGCGCCGCGCTCGCGCAGCTGGCGCCGGACGCGGTGCTGGTCGAGGGCCCGCCCGAGGCCGACGGCATCGTCGGGCTGGCCGCCGAGAAGGACATGGTGCCGCCGGTCGCGCTGCTCGCCCACGCGGTGGACGACCCGGCGCGGGCCGCGTTCTGGCCGTACGCCGAGTTCTCCCCGGAGTGGGTGGCGATCCGGTACGCGGTGGAGCGGGAGCTGCCGGTCCGTTTCATCGACCTGCCCGCCGCGTACGGCTTCGCCGCCGAGCCCGGAACCGCCGCCGGGCCCGAGCCCGCTGCCGGGCCTGGAACCGCCGACGACACCTCCGCCGACCCGATCGCCCTGCTCGCCGAGGCCGCCGGCCACGACGACCCGGAGCGCTGGTGGGAGGACGTCGTCGAGCACCGCACGCCCGGCGCGGACGCTCTGGCGCCGTTCGCGGCCGTCGCCGAGGCGATGGCGGCGCTGCGTGCGGAGGGCCTCGCCGAGTCCCGCCGGGACCTCGTCCGCGAGGCGTACATGCGCCAGCGGATCCGCGCCGCCCGCCGGGCCGGGCACCGGCGGATCGCCGTCGTCTGCGGGGCCTTCCACGTGCCCGCCCTCGCGCAGCTGCCGACCGTCGCCCACGACCGGGCGCTGCTCGCGGAGCTGCCGAAGAAGCCCAGGACGGACATCACCTGGGTGCCCTGGACGCACCGCAGGCTCGCCCAGTCCACCGGCTACGGCGCGGGCATCGAGTCGCCCGGCTGGTACCACCACCTGTACGCCGCCGCGGGCGATCCGGTGCCGCAGTGGCTCGCCCGCGCCGCCGAGCTGCTCCGCGCCGAGGACCACCCGGTCTCCTCCGCGCACGTCATCGAGGCGGTCCGGCTCGCCGAGACCCTGGCCGCCCTGCGCGGCCGCCCGCTGGCCGGGCTCACCGAGACGCTGGACGCCATCCGCGCGGTCATGTGCGACGGCTCCGACGTCGCCCTGGAGCTCGTCCGCGACCGCCTGGTGATCGGCGACGCCCTCGGCGAGGTCCCGGAGGCCGCACCCGCGGTGCCGCTCCAGCGCGACCTCGCCAGGCTCCAGCGCACGCTGCGCCTCAAGCCCGCGGCCGCGCCCCGGGACCTCGACCTCGACCTGCGCAAGGACACCGACGTCGCCCGGTCCCGCCTGCTGCACCGGCTGCGGCTGCTCGGCATCGAGTGGGGCGTGCCCGCGCGCTCCGCCGTCACCTCGACCGGCACCTTCCGGGAGAGCTGGCGGCTGTGCTGGCAGCCCGAGTTCGCGGTGCGGATCGCCGAGGCCGCCCAGTGGGGCACCACGGTCGAGGACGCGGCCACCGCCAAGGCCGCCGCCGCCCGCGCGGCCGCCGAACTCGCCGAGCTCACCGGCTTGGTGGAGACCTGCCTGCTGGCCGGCCTGGCCACCGCCCTGCCCGCCGTCATGCGGGTGCTCGCGGACCGCGCCGCCCTCGACACCGACGTCGCCCACCTGGCCGCCGCCCTGCCCGCCCTCGTCCGCGCGCTGCGCTACGGCGACGTGCGCGGCACCGACCACGGCGCGCTCGGCGAGGCCGCCACCGGCCTGGCCGACCGCATCTGCGTCGGCCTGCCGCCCGCGTGCGTCGGCCTGGACGCCGCGAGCGCGGCGGACCTGCGCGCCCGGCTCGACGAGGTGCACGGCGCGATCGGCCTGCTCGCCGCGGACGGCCTCGCCGACCGCTGGGCCGCCGCCCTGCACGCGGTCGCCCGCCACGAGCCCGCCGGGGGCCCCGCCACCGGAGCGCCCGGCCTGCTGCGCGGGCGCGCCGTCCGGCTGCTGCTGGACGACGGACGGCTCGACTCCGACGAGGCCGGCCGCCGGCTTCGCCTGGTCCTCTCCGCCGCGAGCGCGCCGGCGGACGCGGCCGGCTGGATCGAGGGCTTCCTCGCCGGCGGCGGCGCCCTGCTGCTGCACGACCCCCGGCTCCTCGCGCTGCTCGACGAGTGGCTGACCGGCGTCTCCGACGCGACCTTCACCGACGTCCTGCCGCTGCTGCGCCGCACCTTCAGCGGCCTGGAGGCGGGCGTCCGCAGCACCGTCGGCGCCCGGGTCGCGGCCGGCCCGCTCGACGCCGAGCCGTCCGGCGAGCCCGTCGGCGGTGAGCTCGACCGCGCCCGGGCCGACGCCGCCGTGCCGGTGGTGGCCCTCCTGCTCGGCGTCCGGCCGTCGATCCCCCGGCAGGCGTCCGGCCGCAACACCTGAGTCCCCAGCCCGTGAAGAAGCCCTGAAGAAGGAGGAGCTCATGACGACCACTAGCAGGACCGACCAAC
>NZ_JBFBDY010000514.1:0-4625 GCF_040683475.1 Kitasatospora sp. NPDC093558
GAGCCGCTCGGCCAGGACCTCGCGGTCGCGCGCGCGGCCGCGGGCGGCGGCCAGCCACCGCAGCTCGGCCACGAGCTCGTCGGTGGCGCCGGCCGCGAAGAGGCGCCGGTACGTGCGCAGCGCGCTGCGCAGGCGCCGGCAGGCGACCCGCATCCGGTGGACGGCGTCCGGCTCGTCGGCGCGGACGGCGTCGTCGAGCCCCGCGAGCACGACGGCCTGGGTCTCGATGCGGGCGAGCAGGACCTGTCCGACCGTGGTGTCGGGCCGGGCCATGGGCGTTCACCCCCTCGTCGGGGTCGTCGATCGTCCGGATCGGCGGAGCGCCTTCCAGGCTAGTCCGCGGGCGCCCGTTGTCCACCGGGCGTCCACCGCCCGTACACCGCGCGCGACCGGGCCGCGCGGGCCGCTGACGGCCCGCCATCCCGTGGATGCCCGACGCGCCCTCGTGCCGGGTGTAGGGGTCGTGACATACTCCCGGACGTGATGACGTCCACCCGTGCGACCAGGGCCCTGCGGGCCGCGGTGTTCACCGCGCTCGCCGTGCCGCTGTCCGCGCTGGGCCAGGTGATCATCACGGGTCGCCCGCTGCCGCTCACGCTCGTGGTCGCCGCGACCGCCGTCGTCTTCCTGGTGTCGGCCGCGCTGGCCGGCGGGGAGCGGCGGCTGCTGCACATCTCCGGCGTGATGGTGCCGGTGGAGCTGCTGCTCAACACGACGTTCAACCTCGGCCAGACCGGCTGTGGCCCGATCCTGAGCGAGCACGTGCCCGCGCGCGGCATGAACCTGATCGTGTGCGGGGGCGGCTCGGTGGACGGCTCGCTGCTGTCCGGGCCGCTCGGCCACGACGGACCGGTCGCACCCGCCGCGACCCAGCTGCTCGTCCTGCTGGTGCACCTGCTGATCGCCCTGGCCGCCGCCGCGTGGCTGCGCCTCGGCGACGCGGCCCTGACCGGGCTGGCCCGGGCGCTGCGTGCGCTGCGCCAGTCGGTGGCGGCGCCGCTGCGGGCGCTACTCCTGCTGCTGGTCCCGGCTCCGGTGCGCCCGGTGCTGCGGGTGCCGCTGCCGGTGTCGGACCACGAACGTCCCCGCCGCGAGGACGTCGTCCTCAGCCCGGCGCCCCGGCGCGGCCCGCCGGCCTTCGCGCCCGCCTGCTGACACCGTTCCGACGGTCGCAGGCCCGGCGCACGACTCCCGCGTTCACCCACCCCGCCCCTCGGCACGCCCCGACGAGGCACGCCCCCGCTAGGCACGCCCTCACCAGGGCCCGCGCCTACGAGGCACCCCCTCACCAAGGCGCGCGCCTTCGACGCACGCCCCCACGAGGCACGCCCGAGCGAGGCACGCCCGAGCGAGGCATCCCGCGCGCACCCGCGCGCCGCGTACAGGAGTTGACTCCCATGGCCCAGGCCAACACCAAGCAGTCCCAGCGCATCAGCGCCCGCGAGCGCATCCAGGAGGCGCAGCGCCGCGAGCAGGCGGCCGCCAAGCGCCGTCAGCGCATCGTGATCACCGTCGCCGCCGCCGTCGTGCTCGCCCTCGCGGGCGGCGGGGCGCTCGCGGTCAACGCGGCCAAGAAGGACAAGGAGGCGTCCACCGGGGCCGGCTCGTCGGCGCCGCTGGTCGTGCCGGCGAACGCCTCCGGCCAGGACGGCACCGTGATCACCTACGGCAAGGCCGACGCCCCGCACACGATGGAGATCTACGAGGACTTCCGCTGCCCGGTGTGCAAGCACTTCGAGGCGGCCAACGGCGAGGCGGTCAAGCAGCTGACCGCGGACGGCCAGATCAAGGTCGAGTTCCACCTGGCCGCGTTCCTCGACAAGGGCCTCGGCGGCAAGGGCTCGCGCACCGCGCTGGCCGCGGCCGGCGCCGCGCTCAACGAGGGCGTGGACAAGTTCAAGGCGTTCCACGACGTGCTCTACAAGAACCAGCCCGACGAGCGGGTGGACGCCTTCGGGGACACCGCCAAGATCCTGGAGCTGGCCGACCAGGTGCCGGGGCTGAAGACGGACGCGTTCGTCAAGGCCGTCAACGAGAAGACCTACGCGCCGTGGGCGGCGAAGGTCGCGGACGCGTTCAACGACAGCGGGGTGCAGGGCACGCCGACGGTGAAGGTGGACGGCAAGACGATCACGCTGTTCTCGGGCCAGAACACGGCCACCCCGGACCAGTTCACGGCGCAGGTCAAGCAGGCCGCCGGCCTGTAGTGAGCTCCACCGGCCCGGCCGAACCCCGGCCGGGCCGGCCCCCTCCCAACCACCGGAGTGTGCTGCCGTGACCGCCTCGACCTCCGTGCACGTCCCCCGTCCCGCCGCCCCGGCCTCGGGCTCCGCCCCGATCGGCGCGGGCCGGGCGTTCTCGCTGCTGCTGTTCCTCGGCGGGCTGATCGGGCTGGCGGCCTCCGCCGTCCTGACCTTCGACAAGCTCCGCATCCTGGAGAACCCGTCGTACGTCCCGAACTGCAACATCAACCCGGTGATCAGCTGCGGTTCGGTGATGCGCACCGAGCAGGCCGGGGTGTTCGGCTTCCCGAACCCGCTGATCGGGCTGGCCGCCTTCGGTGCGCTGGCGGCGATCGGCGCGGGCCTGCTGGCGGGCGCCGCGTACCGGCGCTGGTTCTGGCTGGGCCTCCAGGCGGGGACGCTGCTGGGCGTGGTGTTCGTGCACTGGCTCATCGACCAGGCGCTGTACGAGATCGGCGCGCTGTGCCCGTACTGCATGGTGGTGTGGGCGACGGTGGTGGCGCTCTTCTGGTACACGACGCTGCACAACCTGCGCTCGGGCGTGATCCCGGTGGGCCCGCGGCTGCGGGCGGTCGTGCGGGAGGCGGCGCGCTACCACTGGGCGTTGCCGGCGCTGTGGGCGGCGGTGATCGCGCTGATGATCCTCAACCGGTTCTGGTACTACTGGAGCACCCTGATCTGACGGCCGGCCGCGGGGAGTTCAGCCGAGGTAGCCCGTCGAGTGGAGCAGCGCGGTGATCCCGGTGCGCCGGGCGTCCAGGGCCCGGGTGAGCCGCCGCGCCGCGTTCGGGTGGAGCAGCGCGGCCGCCCTGGCCGGGGCGAAGAAGCCGTACTCGGCGATCTCCTCGGCCTGGCAGCGGATTTCGGCCGCCGGGTCGAGCACCCCGCCGTCGAACATGAACTGGACGGCGGGGTGGGCGTGTTCGCGCTGCTTGGGGATCGGGTCGCGCCACTCGACGACGACGAGCCGCAGTTCGTCGCCGAGCACGAGGCCGGTCTCCTCGCACAGTTCGCGGGCGGCGCACTCGGCGGGGCCCTCGCCCGGGTCCATGGCGCCGCCGGGGAAGAGCCAGTGGGCGCGGTAAATCGGCTTGAGGAGAAGGACGTTGCCCATTCCGTCGGTCAGCAGGACGCTGCAGCCGACGTAGGCGCGCACCATGCGCGCCAGCCACTCCCCCTCCGAGAGCTGCCAGGTCTCCGTCACCGCGCCTCCTCCGCCACCACCCGCCCGTGGTGGCCCACTCTGCCGCAGGTTCCTTGCCGGGAGCGGTGGTTCGTGCGAGATCCACCCGATCGGGTGGCCCAGGGCCTGTCCAACCGGGGCCTGTCCAACCGGAGCCCGTCCCACCGGGGCCTCAGCCGAAGACGGCCCGCCGGAAGGCGTTGCGCAGGTCGGTGAGCGGCTGGACCTCGCGGTCGTAGTGGACCTTGTTGGTGAGCAGCAGCGCCCAGCGGCCGAGCCGGCGGGAGATCCAGATGCCGGTGCCGGTGAACCCGTAGTGGACGAAGGTGCCGTCGTCCGGGTCGGTGCCGGGGGCGCAGAGCCAGGAGAGGCCGCGGGCGGGGGTGAGTCCGCCGGTCTGTTCGCGCAGGGACTCGGCGATCCACGGCTCGCCCCAGGAGAGTCCGGGCGGCGGGTCGAGCAGGGCGGCGAGGAAACGGGCGAGGTCGCGGGCGGTGGAGAAGGCGCCCGCGTTGCCGGAGACGCCGCCGAGGAGGCGGGCGGAGGGGTCGTGGACGACGCCGCGCAGGTGGGCGCCGAGGGCCTCGTCGTACTCGGTGGGCGCGGCGTGGGCGGTGTCGCCGGGGCCGAGCGGACCGTAGCGGGTGTCGGCCATGCGCAGCGGCCGCCAGGTCCAGCGCGTGGCGAGTTCGTCGAGCGGGGCGCCGCCGAGGTGTTCGACGAGGTGGCCGAGGAGCACGGCGGCGCGGTCGGTGTACTCGACGGCCGTGCCGGGCGCGCGGTGCAGCGGGGCGGCGATCACGCCGGCCCGGATCGCCGCGACGTCGCGGCCGTAGAGCCGCTCGAAATTCGTTCGCGGCAGCAATCCTGCGGTGTGGGCCAGTAGTTGACGGGCCGTCACCTCGCCTGCGGGCCGTCCGGCGGCGGCCGGCCAGTACTGCCCGAGGGGTTCGTCGAGCGGGAGCCGGCCGGCTTGCCACAGCACCCCGGCGCACGGCCAGAGCGCCACGATCTTGGTGAGGCTGGCGAGGTCGTACCGGGTGTCGGGGCCGGGCGTGAGCCGCGCGTACGGGCCCTGCCCGAGCGGCCCGTGACCGCCCCGCCCGATCGTCCCCCCGGCGTCCCCGACGGCCCAGACCCCCCCCCCCCCGACCTACCGCGCGCCCGCGCGGACCAGCCGGTCCACCTCCCCCCCCGGT
>NZ_JBFBDY010000515.1:0-4599 GCF_040683475.1 Kitasatospora sp. NPDC093558
GTCCCGTCCGTTGCGGGTGCCGTCCCGTCCGCGGCGGCGGAGCCGGCGCCGCCGGCCAGGAGCGCCACGGACGCGGCCAGGGCCGTGGCCCAACGGGCCTTCTGTGTAAGTGAGTTCATGTCATATCTCCCCAAGTCGGGCTGCTGGGCGACAGATTATGGGAGGAGTGTGAAGAAGCGGCGGAGTTTCCCCACTGTTTGCTTCCAGATGCAGCTGAACCTCGCGCAACATATGTTGCATGCCGAGCAATGGATGTTGACGCCAGTCGTGGACCGGCCCTACAGTGCGGGGCCGTGACCATCGATGATCTTGCGCAACGCATCGCCGCCGACGTCGCGGGCGACGGCGGCCTCGCCGGCCTGCACCGGCTGTCCGAAGTGATCGCCGCCCTGGAGGACCGCCGCACGGCGGTCATCGACGAGCTGCGCCGCGGCCGCCACGCGACCTGGGAGGAGATCGGCCACGCCTGCGGGATGACCCGCCAGGGCGCCACCCGGCGCTGGTCCGACAAGCTGCGGGCCCGCTCGTTCGGCGCCGCGGCCGGCGCCTACCGGCAGGGGCGGCCCGGCTACCCGCAGGCGCTGATCGGCTCGGCCGTGCCGCGCGAGGCCCGCCGGGTGCTCGACCTCGGCGCGGGCACCGGCAAGCTGACCCGCCTCCTGGTGGACGCGGGCCTGGATGTCGTCGCCGTCGAGCCGGACGGCGCGATGCGCCACGAGCTCGCCGCCGCCGTCCCCAAGGCGGCCGTGCGGGCCGGCTCGGCCGAGCGGATCCCGCTGCCGGACGGCAGCGTGGACGTGGTCGTCGTCGCGCAGGCCTGGCACTGGTTCGACCAGGGCGCCGCCGTCCCGGAGATAGCCCGCGTCCTCGCGCCCGGCGGCACGCTCTCCCTGATCTGGAACGTCCGCGACGAGTCCGAGCCGTGGGTGGCCGAACTCGGCGCCCTGATGCACCGCTCGGCGAAGCAGACGATCGACACCAAGCCCGTCGTCCCGGCCCCCTTCGGCGCCCCCGAGCGCCTGGAGATCCGCTGGGAGCACGCGACGACGAGGGCCGGGATCCTCGACATGGTGGCCTCGCGCAGCTACGTCATCACCCTGCCCGAGCCCGAGCGCACCCGCCTGCTCGCGGACGTCGGGCACCTCCTCGACACCCACTCCGACCTCGCGGGCCGCGAGGAGATCGCCATGCCGTACGTGACGAGGTGCACCCGTGTCCGGCTCTGACGGGGTGACGATCCGGCGGCTCGGCGTGGCCGACGCGGAGGAGTACCGGGCCTTCCGGCTGGAGGCCCTCCGGGAGACGCCCGAGGCGTTCACGTCGAACTACGAGGAGGAACGCGCGAAGCCGGTCGCGGCGAGCGTCCGCCGCCTGGCCGAGGGCGTGTTGCTCGGCGCGCTCACGGAGGACGGCGGGCTGATCGGCACGGCGGGCCTCCGGCTGCGCGCCCGGAGCCAGGAGCGGCACAAGGCGACGCTGTTCGGCATGGCCGTGGCCCGCGCGGCCGGCGGCCGGGGCGTGGGCCGGGCACTGGTCGAGCGGACGCTCGAACTGGCCGCCACTGAAGGCGAGTTGCGGCAGGTGCTGCTGACGGTCTCCGAGGGGAACGTGGCAGCGACTCGGCTCTACACCTCCTGCGGCTTCGAGGTGTGGGGCCGCGAGCCGAGGGCCGTCCTGGTCGGCGGCCGGGCCGCCACCAAGCTGCACATGGTGCGCTTCCTCGACTCCTACCAGTCCCGCCCGGAAATCAGCTCGCGGTGATCGGCATGCCGTGCCCCCTGTCCTCGGTCCGACGTGCCGATCCTGCACCCCGCCACTGACAACGCGGGCTACGGCAGCCCGGCGCGGTCGAGGAGCCCGTGCAGTTGCTCCCCGGTCAGCGCCGGGTTGGCCGCGGCGGCTTCGGCGAGTGCGGGGTCGGTGAGGAGGGCGTCGAGGACGTCGGGCGGGAGCAGCGGGTTGGTGGCGGCGGCTCGGCGGACGCGCTCGTCCTCGTCGGTGAGGAAGTCGACGGGGGGCCGGTCGAGGGTCGGGTCGGCGGCGGCCAGGGCGCGGACTTCGGGGTCCTCGTGGCTGAGGAGGTGCTGAAGTCCCGTGCGCGGCAGGGTCGGTAGCGTCCGGAGGTAGTCCCGCTGCTCCGGGTTCGCGAGGAACGCGGCGAGGACGGTCTCCGGCGGTGCGAGCGGGTGGTGGTAGGCCAGCAGGTGCCGCACGCCGTCGTCGGGGTCGGCGGCGAGCCGGGCGACGAGGTGCTCGGGAAGCTCGGACCAGGTGGCGGCAGCGCGGCGCAGCGACGGGAGGTCGGAAACGGCGCAGGCCAGGTACCAGTCCGGCTCGGCCTCGGACCACGAGCCGATCGGGCCGAGGTTCGCCGGGTCCTCGGCCGCGACGCGGCTGATCACGGAGGCCTGGGCCCACGTGCGGGGGAGTGGGTGCGCCAGCGCCCGCGAGCGGACGGAGGGGTCCGGGTCCGCCGCGAGCTCAGCGAGCAACTCGGCGTCGAGGTCGGCCCGTTCGGCCACACGACGGCGCAGCGTCGGGTCGCTGTGCCGGGCGAGCCGGGCGACGACGTGGGCGGGGGTGTACGGGCCGGCCGCGAGCGCGGGCAGGTAGCCGGGGTCGTCGGTGAAGCAGTAGTCGGCGATGGCGTCGGAGGCCGCGTACATCCAGAGCATGGTGTACCGGTCGCGCTCGCTCAGGTTCGGGCGGTGGAAGAGCGCTTCCAGGGCGGCGGGGTCGAGGCGGCGGGCCTCGCCCCGGGCCGCCTCGCGGACGGTTTCGTCCGGGTCGTCGAGCAGGGCGTCGCGCTGGGCGGGGGTGAGGTACTGCCAGCTGCGGGCGGCGTGGGCCCTGATCCTGGGGTGGGGATGGCCGACCGTGCGGAGGGAGAAGGCCAGGGGGATCTGGAAGGAGGACAACAGCTCGCTGAGGATCTCGTCCGCGGTGAGGAGTCCGCCCCGGCCGGGCTCGTCCTCCGCGGAGAGCAGAGCCACCAGAGCCTCGTCGGGCAGCGGCGTGACGCGGTCGAACCGCGGACGCGGTCCGCCGGCCAGCGCGGCGCGCACGAGGTCGTGCGGGTCGTCGGCCAGTCGGCTGCGGACCTCCGGCGCGACGTACCGGTTCCGGGCGATCGCCCACCGGACCCCCGGCTCCGGGTGCGCGAGCGCGGCCTCGACGACGGCGTCCGGCAGCGGACGCTTCTCGCACAGCCGGACCCGTGCGGGCTTCGCCTCCGGGACCAGCAGCCGCAGCAGGACGTCGGAGGGCGCGGCCGGGTTGGCGGCGACGCCGCGGAGCAGCACATCGGGGGCGACGGGGGAGGGCATCGGGCCATCGTCCCAGCGATCTCGGCCGGGCGTCCAGGCGCGGGGGCCGCAGCGTCAGTCGGCCGCGTCGCTGAGCCCGAGGCGCAGGTGCTCGATGTGGTAGACGGCCTGGTCGAGCAGCTCGGCCACGTGGTTGTCGTACAGCGCGTAGACCACCGAGCGGCCCTGGCGGGTGCCCGTGACGAGGCCGAGGTTGCGCAGGAGGCGGAGCTGGTGCGAGCAGGCGGACTGTTCCATGCCGACCTCGGCGGCGAGTTCGGTGGCTGCGCACGGGCCCTCGCGCAGGCGGGAGAGGATCAGCAGGCGGGACGGCGTGGCGAGGGCCTGCAGCGTCGTGGCCACGCGGACGGCGCCGTCGGCGTCCAGGCGGGTGCGCGTGACGGCGTCGGCGGTGCGGGTGGTGGCGGCTCCATGACCCATGAGGGCCATCGTACAGGCCATGGATGAAGGAGCGTTCATATGTTCATGTATCGTGGGAACGCCTGGGGCTAGCTCCGCCCTGTCCTGCTCGTGCCCGAAGGGTCCCCGCCTGCCATGCCCGCCACCCTGATCGAGCGCCCGGCGCCCACCGCGCCGCCGCGTCCGGACGCCGCTCCCCGCCGCCGCACCCGGGTGTTCGCCCTGCCCGAGGCCCGCTGGGCCGCCGCGGCGACGGTGCTGTTCCTGGCCGCGCTGCCGCTCCAGCTCACCGGCGCCCCCGCCTGGGCCTGGGGCCCGCTGTACGCCCTCGCGTACGTCACCGGCGGGTGGGAGCCCGCGTGGGCCGGCCTCCAGGCACTGCGCGAGAAGACCCTCGACGTCGACCTGCTGATGATCGTCGCCGCCCTCGGCGCCGCCGCCGTCGGCCAGGTCATGGACGGCGCGCTGCTGATCGTCATCTTCGCCACCTCCGGCGCGCTGGAGGCCCTGGCCACCGCCCGCACCGCCGACTCCGTGCGCGGCCTGCTCGACCTCGCCCCGGCCACCGCCACCCGCCTGCTGCCGAACGGCACCGAGGAGACCGTCCCCACCGAGGCGCTCGCCGTCGGCGACACCGTCCTCGTGCGGCCCGGCGAGCGGATCGGCGCCGACGGGCGGGTCCTGGACGGCGCGAGCGAGGTCGACCAGGCCACCATCACCGGCGAGCCGCTGCCCGTCGCCAAGACCGCCGGCGACGAGGTCTTCGCCGGCACCCTCAACGGCACCGGCGCGCCAACGACCGGACCCGGCTGAACCACCCCCTCAGCCGGCCGGGGAGCGAGAGCCGAACGGGCTTGGAGGCCGGGCCCGTTAC
>NZ_JBFBDY010000516.1:0-4592 GCF_040683475.1 Kitasatospora sp. NPDC093558
GTGGGCGCCGGCTGCGCCTTCTGGGCCGGCTGCGGCGAGGGCGTCACGGCGTACGCGAGGCCGACGGTCAGTGCCAGCAGGCCCGCTCCGGCGCCGGCGATCAGCAGCTTGTGCCGGGCGAGCGGGCGCTGCTCGGCCTGTTCGGCGGCCCGCCGCGCGGCCCGGCCGCCGACGGGGGCGGACTCCGGATCGGGCTCGGGGGCCGCGTTGTCGAACGGGAAGTAGCCGAGGTCGTCCCCGGGAGGGGCGGGCGGGACGGGCGGCAGGACGGTCGTCGCGTAGCCGTCGGGGGTGTGTCCGTGCGGCGTCTGCTCGTGCGGTGCGTGCTCGTGCGGCGCGTATGCGGTCGGCTCGTACCCGTCGGGCGCGGCGCCGGGGACGGGCGGCAGGACGGTCGTGGCGTACGCCTCGGGGGCGGGGCCCGGCACGGGCGGCAGCACCGTCGTGGCGTACGCGTCCGCGTCCGGTCCGAGCGGGGGAGCGGCCGGGGGCTCGGCGTTCGGTGTGACGCCCGGGGGCTCCTCCGCGACCTGGCCGGGCGCCTGCGGCACGTACGGGCGGACCAGCGGCGGGCCCTCGACGTGCGGGAGGACGGTGGTCTCGTCGAGGCTCGGGTCGCCGTGTCCCTGGTCCGGGAGGCAGCCGCACCCGGCGGAGCGTGCGGTGCCGCACGTCGGGCAGTGCTGGTCCGGCATCGGCCGGCCCTCCTCGGTTCTCGGTGCTCGTGCTCGTGCTCGCGGGCGCGCGGCCGGGCGGTCCCGGTCGCGCGAACGGGCCTGATTATGCAGGACGTCCCGGAGGGTGGACAGGGCCGTCCGGCCGTCCACGGTGGGGTTGTGCCGGTTGGTGGTGGTTGGCCCCCGGTGAACGACCCGTGTTCGGTTGACAGGTGGGGCGCTTACGTTCGGCTCAACCGGACGGTGCAAACCGGGGCGATTCTGACAGCATGGTGGCTGGGAGTGATCATCCGCCAGGGCCGCCGCTCCCGCCGGGCCCGCGACCCCACGCAGACGCCAGGAGGCGCCATGACGGACCCTCCCCCGGCCTCCGACGCCGCGTCCGGCCGGAGCCCGGCGCCCGACCGTAGCCCGGCGTCCGACCGGAGTCCGGCGCCCGAGCCCGGCCCGCCCGCCGTCACCGCGCCCAACCTCTGGGTGCCGATCGGCGCCCTGCTGCTGGCGATGCTGCTCGCCGCGCTCGACCAGACCATCGTGTCCACGGCGCTGCCCACGATCGTCAGTGACCTCGGCGGCCTGGAACACCTCTCCTGGGTGGTCACCGCGTACATGCTCGCCTCGACCGCGGCCACCCCGCTGTGGGGCAAGCTCGGCGACATGTACGGCCGGAAGCGTTTCTTCCAGGCCTCGATCGTCATCTTCCTGCTCGGCTCGGTGCTGTGTGGAGTCGCCCAGGACATGGGCGAGTTGATCGCCTTCCGGGCGCTGCAAGGCCTCGGCGGCGGCGGGTTGATGGTGCTCTCGCAGGCGATCGTCGGAGACCTCGTCTCGCCGCGCGACCGCGGCAAGTACCAGGGCCTGTTCGGCGCCGTGTTCGGCGTGACGAGCGTCCTCGGGCCGCTGCTGGGCGGCCTGTTCGTCGACAACCTCAGCTGGCGCTGGGTGTTCTACGTCAACCTGCCGATCGGCGTCGTCGCCCTCGTCGTCATCGCGGCGGTGCTGCACGGACTGGAGGTCAAGCGCGAGCACCGGATCGACTACCTCGGCACCGCCCTGATCGCCGCCGTCGCGACCTGCCTGGTGCTCATGACCTCGCTCGGCGGCACCACGTGGGCCTGGAGCTCCTGGCAGATCGTCGGCCTGGGCGTGCTGGGGCTCGTCCTGCTCGTCGCCTTCGTGGAGGTCGAGCGGACGGCCGAGGAGCCCGTCCTGCCGCTGCGGCTGTTCCGCTCGCGGACGTTCAGCCTGGTCGCCGTGATCTCCTTCGTCGTCGGCTTCGCGATGTTCGGCGCGCTCACCTACCTGCCGACCTTCCTCCAGGTCGTCATGCAGGTCTCGCCGACCATGTCCGGCATCCACATGCTGCCGATGGTGCTCGGCATGCTGGCCACCTCGATCGGCTCCGGCCAGATCGTCGCCCGCACCGGGCACTACCGGGTCTTCCCGATCGCCGGGACCGCTGTCACCACCGTCGGCCTGCTGCTCCTCTCCCGGCTCGACGAACACACCGGCACGGGGGAGATGAGCCTCTACTTCCTCGTCTTCGGCCTTGGGCTGGGCCTCGTGATGCAGGTACTCGTGCTGATCGTGCAGAACTCGGTCGGCTACCAGGACCTCGGCGTCGCCACCGCGGGCGCGACCTTCTTCCGCTCCATCGGCGCCTCGTTCGGCGTCTCCATCTTCGGGACGATCTTCGCGAGCGGCCTGCGGTCCCGGCTCGCCGACGCGCTGCGCGGCGTGCCGCTGCCGCCCGGCTTCCACTCCGACACGATCACCTCGGACCCGCGCGTCGTCAGCCGCCTGCCGGCCGCCGTCCAGACGAGCGTCCACCACGCGTACGCCGAGTCGATCACGCGCGTGTTCCTGTACGCGGTGCCCGTCGCGGTGGTCGCCTTCGTGCTGTCGCTGTTCCTGCGCGAGCAGACGCTGCGTTCGACCGTGACGGCGCCGGACCTGAGCGAGTCCATCGGCCTCAACCCGGTGGAACGCTCCTCGCTGGACGAAATCGCCCGCGCCCTCTCGGTGTTGAGCACCCGCGAGGCCCGGCGCGACCTGTTCCGGCGGATCACCGCCACTGCGGGCCTGGACCTGCTGCCCGCCTCCAGCTGGCTGCTCCTACAGATGCACCAGCACGGCTCCGCCGAGCCGGCCGAGCTGGCCGAACGGCGGGTCGTGCCGATCGCCGTCATCGAGGAGGCGGCCCGCGAGGTCGAGAGCCGCGGCCTGGCCGCGCGCCACGGCGGTCTGCCGCTGCGGCTCACCGAGCCCGGGGAGCAGGCCGCGCTCAAGCTCGTCGCGGCCCGGCGCACCCAGCTGTCCGAACTGCTGGGCGACTGGGACGAGAAGCAGTACGCCGACCTCGCCGACCTGCTCACCCGGCTCAGCTCCGGCCTCTGCGCCGACCCGCGCGACCGCCCCGACCCGGTGGGCGGCCTGGAGCCGCCGTACCGGGGCGAGGGCCGGTCGTTCTGACGTTTTTTACGGTGCCCCGAACCAGCGCGGGGTGTCGAGACGGAACGGATCGCCGGGGGCGAGCAGGCGGAGGTTTTGCTCCATCTGCCGGAGGTTCTCCTCGCCGAGGGTGGCGGACCACTGGGCGCGCAGCTCGTCGAAGATCCGGGCCGAGCGGGCGAGGCAGTCCACCCCGCGCGCGGTGAGCCGAACGACCTTGCGGCGCGCATCGGCGGGATCGCTGCCGCGCTCGACGTAGCCGAGCTGCTCCAGGCCCTCGACGGTCTTCCCGGCCGCCTGCTTGGACACCCCGAGGCGGCGGCCGAGCTCGACGGCGGTGGTGCCGTGCGGCCCGATCGCCTGGAACACGAAGCCGTGCATCGGCCGTACGTCCGGGTGACCCTCGTCCGCGAGGCGCTCGTGCAGCTCGTCGATGATCGTCCGGAAGGCGAGCAGGAGGCGCAGCGGCAGCTCGAAGCCGGGCGGGGCGGGTTCGCTTGACACGATAGACAACCTCATTGACCATATAGACAACGACATTGTCCATCTTAGGGGGTTCCTTCGCCATGCCCGTGATCCGTCACGCCGACGCGCGCCGCACCGAGACGCCGAACGCCGTCATGACCACCTATGCCTCGCCTGTTCTTGGCTCAACTTCCCTGGCGATGTGGCACGTTGACATGGGCGCCGGGAAGCGGGGCCCGCTGCACGCCATGGACGTCGAGCAGATCTGGACGCTCCTGAGCGGGTCGGCGTCTGTGGACCTGGCCGACGAGGTGCTTTCCCTCTCCGCCGGCGACACCGTCGTCCTCCCGGCCGACGTGGCCCGCCAGATCTCGACCTCGGACGGCTTCACCGCCATCGTGGCCGGCCTGTCGCCCGCCCACGCCTACAACCCGGACGCCGTCACCCCGGAAGGAGCCTGCGGGATGGCGCCGAAGGACGACCAGCGGGTGCTCCCGCCGTGGATCGCGTGAGGTGTAGGAGACTGCTCGGAGCACCCGAGAAAAGGAGCAGCATGTCCGTCGTCAAGATCAACGTCCTGACCGTCCCCGCCGAGCAGCGGGAGGTGCTGGAGCAGCGCTTCGCCTCGCGCGCCGGCGCGGTGGAGAACTCCGACGGCTTCGAGTGGTTCGAGCTCCTGCGCCCGGTCGAGGGCACCGACCAGTACCTGGTCTACACCCGCTGGCGCAGCGAGGAGGACTTCAAGGCCTGGATGGAGGGCCCGATGCAGGCCGCCCACCGCGGCGGCGGCAGCGAGGGCGGCGAGGCCCCGAAGCGCCCGGCCGCGTCGGGGTCGACCCTGTGGTCCTTCGAGGTCGTCCAGTCGGCGGGCCCGAAGGCCTGAGCAGTAGTTGAACGAGCGGCGCGCCCCCACCCATAGGGGCGCCCCCCGGCCGTGTGCCGCGATCCAGAGGCGCCGGCCAAGGGGCTCGTATCCCCCACTGCAAGCGCGCCGCCGAG
>NZ_JBFBDY010000517.1:0-4564 GCF_040683475.1 Kitasatospora sp. NPDC093558
GTAGGCGGGGGCGACGGGGCCGACCAGGTTCGGGTCCTCGCCGATCGTCTCCTCGACCCGCCCCCAGCGGGCGTCTCGGACGCCGTCGAGCACCGGGGCGAGCCCTTGGTGCACGCCGACGGCCCGCAGGTCGCGCCCGATGGCGGCGGCCATCGCCGTGACGAGCTCCGGGTTGAAGGTGGCGCCCCAGGACAGGGGCACGGGGTAGGCGGTGGCGCCCCAGGCGGCGAAGCCGGCCAGGCACTCCTCGTGGGCCAGGGCCGGGATGCCGAAACGGTTGGCGGCGGCGATCCGCTGCTGCGTGCGCAGCAGCGAGAGCGCGCCGAGCGCCGCGTCGACCGGGGCGGTGCCGAACGGGCGGGTCAACTGGCCGAGCCCGTGCGGCAGGAGGGCGTCGAGGTCGGGCGGCTGCTCCATCTCGTGCTGGTGCGGGGCGACTTCCGCGCCTTCGTCGCTGGCGCCCACCCAGACGCCGACCAGTTGGGCGGTCTTCTCGCGCAGGGTCATCACCGCGATCAGGGCGTCCGCCCTGGCCTCCGGGGTCAGCACGGGGTCCCGCCAGGGGGCCGCGCTCGGGGGGTTATGACGGCCGTTCATTTTCCTCCCAAGCCCGTCAGGCCCTGGACCAGGGCGCGGCGGGCGAACAGGTAGACGATGAAGACGGGGAGCATGGACAGCACCACGGCGCTCAGCAGTCCGGGCACGTCCACGCCGTGTTCGGTCTGGAAGTCGTACAGGCCGAGGGTGATGACCTTGGTGGAGTCCGACTGGGTGAGGATCAGCGGGAACAGGAAGCCGTTCCAGGCCTGGAGGGCGGCGAAGACCACGACCGAGGCCAGCCCGCCCTTGGAGAGCGGGAGCACCAGCTGCCGGAACACCCTCGCCGGGGAGGCGCCGTCCATCGCCATCGCCTCGTACAGCTCGGGGCCGATGTCGCGCATGGCACCGGTCAGCACGAGGGTGCAGACGGGCAGGCAGAAGGCGGCGGTCGGGAGGATGACACCGATCAGGTGGTCGTACAGGCCGGTCTTGCTGATCACGTAGAACATCGGCACGATCACCGCCTGGGCGGGGATCGCCAGGCCCAGCAGGAACAGCCGGAACACCCAGCCGGTGGCCCGTCCGCGGGCGCGCACGATGGCGTAGGCGAGGGGCGGGACGACCAGCAGCACGATGGCGACCACGCCCGCGGTGACGGTCAGGGTGTTGAGGAGGTCCTTGCCGAAGCCGTCCGAGAGGTCGCTCAGGTAGTTCTGCAGCGTCCACTGCGCGGGCGGGCTCAGCGGGCCCTCGGTGGAGTAGTCGGAGCGGGTGCGGAAGGTGGCGATCAGCAGCACGTACAGCGGCAGGCCGACCACCGCCAGCCACACCAGGGAGCCGAGCCCGGCCAGGACGTTGGGGCGCCGGCGCATCACAGGCCCTCCGCCGTGCCGCGCATCCGGTCGTAGCCGGAGAGCCGGACCACCGCGAGCGAGATCAGGGTGGCGACCACCACGAGGACCAGCGCGATGGCCGACCCGGTGCCGAAGTCGAAGCCCTTGAAGGCCTTCTGGTACATGTAGTAGGCGGTGACGGTGGTGTCCGTGCCCGGGCCGCCCTGGGTGAGGATGAGCACCGTGTCGAAGGTGGTCAGCCCGCCCACCACCATCAGGATCACCGACGTGATGACGGTGTTGCGCAGCTGCGGCAGGGTGATGTGGAAGAACTGCCGCACGGTGCCCGCTCCGTCGACGGCCGCTGCCTGGTAGAGCACCTGGGGGATGGCCCGGGCGCCGCCCTGGTAGATCAGCGCGTGCAGCGGGGTGAACTGCCACACGCCGACGAAGGTCAGCACCCCGATCGCGCCGCTGCGGCTGCCGAGCAGGTTGCCGTCGCCGAACAGCCAGGTGAGCCGGCCCGGCACGCCGAAGTTGGGGTCGAGGACGGCCCGCCACACCACCGACACGGCGGTCGCCGAGAGCAGCAGCGGCACGAAGTAGACCGCCGAGAGCACGGCCCGGTTGCGCTGGTGCCCGGCCGCCCAGACGCCGAGCAGGATGCTGACCGGCGTCTGGGTCACCACGCCGAGGGCGGTGAGCAGCAGGGTGGTCCAGACGGACCGGAGCATCACCGGGTCGTGGAGCAGGGTGCGCCAGTTGTCCAGGCCGTTGAAGTGCGGCTCGCCGATGCCGTCCCAGCTGGTGAAGGAGAGCACGGCGACCAGCAGCATGGGTGTGAGCGCGAACAACATGAAGAACACCGCCGCGGGCAGCGCCCAGACGAACCCCGGGCGGGTCGTCCCCGCGCCGGCCCCGGCGCCGCGCGTCATGAGGTCGGCAAGGCCTGCATGGCCTTGATGAAGCCGTCGGCGTCGGTCCTGCCGTCAAAGAACTCCTGGACGGCGGTGTGCATCGGGGTCATGGCGCTCGGCGGGTAGGCCTGGTCCCAGGAGAGCTGGAACGAGGGGGCGTCCTTGACCAGTTGGTACTGGTCCTTGGAGTAGGCGGGGCTGGCGGAGAGGTCGAAGTGGTCGGGGGTGTTGGTGGTGGTCGGCAGGTTGCCGATGGCCAGCTGGGCCTTCACGAACTCCTCGGAGTACATCAGTTTGAGGAAGGCCGCGACCTCCACCGGGTGCTTGGTCTTCTTGAGCACGGAGTAGAAGTTGTTGGTGTTGCCGACGACGTCGGCCGGGTCGCCCTTGCCGCCGCTCAGGGCGGGGAAGCCGGTGTAGCCGAGGCCGGTCCTGGCGAAGTCCGGGTTGGCGTCCTGCTGGGTGGAGTAGTACCAGGAGCCCATCAGCTCGAAGGCGGCCTTGCCCTTGGCGACCAGGGCCGGGGAGCCGCCGTCGGTGAACTTGACGGAGTCGGCGTTGCTCCCGAAGGCCCCGGCGTCGACCAGTTGCTTGAGGGTGGTCAGCGCCTTGCGGCTGTCCTCGCTCGCCCAGGCCTCCTTGTCGCCGCCGAGCGCCCGCTGGAACAGCCCGGGGCCGGCGATCCGGTCGTAGAGGTACTCGAACCACATCAGGGTGGGCCACTGGTCCCCGCCGCCGAGGGCGATCGGGGTGATGCCCTTGGCCTTCAGGGTCTTGGCGGCGGTGACGAGTTCGTCCCACGTCTTCGGCGGCGTGAGTCCGGCGTCCGCGAGCACCTTCTTGTTGTGGAACAGCAACACCGGCTGGGTGCCGCGCATCGGTATCCCGTACGCCTTCTTGTCGATCACCGCGGAGTTGAAGACCGAGGGCAGGAAGTTGTCCTTCAGGCCCGGGTCGTCGGCGATGAAGCCGTCCAGCGGCAGCAGCAGGTCCGCCTTGTAGAACGACTGGATGGAGCCGCCGCCCCAGTTGAAGAAGATGTCGGGGGCCCGGGAGCTGTTGATCACGGTCTGCAGCTTCTGCTGGTAGTCCGCGCCGGGGATGGTGTCGAGCACCGCCTTGACCTTGGAGGTCTTGTTGAAGGTCTCGACGATCTGCTTCTCGACCTTGTTGCCGGCGTCGCCGTAGACCAGCACGTGGATCGTCCCGGTGCCGGAGTCGGAGGAGGAGTCTCCGGAGCTGCAGGCGGCGGACGTTCCAAGGACGAGTGCGGTGACCGCGGTGACCGCGGCGAGTCTGGATCGCATATCCTGCCCTCTGTTCGAATGTTTCGAGCAAGTTGCCGAATGCTGTCGGAAACCTAGGACCGACCTGACCGCCAGTCAAGAGTGCCGACGGGATCGGCATCGGCCGGCCGGCGGGCTAGCATCCGTGCGGTACCGCCCGGCTGCGGCTGTGCCGTACCGCCATCCACGACGGAGTTCGCCCGGCAGGGGCAGTGCAGGAGGAACTCGTGACCAGAGCGGCCACGCTCGCCGAGATCGCGCAGGAGGCCGGGGTCTCCGCGCCGACTGTTTCGAAAGTCCTGAACGGGCGCGCCGATGTCGCCCCGGCCACCCGGGAGCGGGTGGAGGAGCTGCTGCACCGGCACGGCTACCGGCGGCGCGGCAACCGCCAGGCGAGCCCGCTGCTGGAGCTGGTCTTCCACGAGCTGGAGAGCGCCTGGGCGGTGGAGGTGATCCGCGGCGTCGAGAACGCGGTACGCGAGGAGGGCCTGAGCATCGTGCTCTCCGAATCCGCCGGGCGGCACGGTCCCGGCCAGTCCTGGGTCGACGCGGTGCTCGCCCGCCGCCCGACCGGCGTGGTGCTGGTGCTGTCCGACCTGGACCGCTCGCTGCGGGAGCAACTGGCCCGCCGGGACATCCCGTTCGTCGTGATGGACCCGGCCGGCGACCCGGGCCGGGAGGTGCCCGCCGTCGGCACCACCAACTGGGACGGCGGCCTGGCCGCCACCCGGCACCTGCTCGACCTCGGCCACCGCCGGATCGGACTGATCGGCGGCCCTGCCCGGATGATGTGCAGCCGGGCCCGGGCCGACGGGTACCGGGCGGCGCTCGACATGGCGGGCGTCCCGTACGATCCGGAGCTGGTCCGCGAGGGCGACTTCCACCACGAGTCCGGACGCCTGCTCGGCCTCGAACTGCTCGGCCTGCCGGACCGGCCGACCGCCGTGTTCGCCGGCAACGACCTGCAGGCGCTCGGCCTGTACGAGGC